>NZ_LSIW01000099.1:0-804 GCF_001556435.1 Streptococcus sp. CCH5-D3 | reverse complement strand
AATTTATGGAAAACAAAGTTCGTTTCAAACTTCATAAAGTTAAGAAACATTGGATTACGATCGCTGCCACAAGTTTGGCTATCGGAGTTTCACTAATTGGACTAGGACAGGTCGGAGCTGATGAAGTCAAGCCTGAAACGACTGCCGTTAACAGTCCTGAAAATGTCGTCTCTGACAGCAATCTTGAGACAAGTGCTAGCCTCATTACAAGAACCGAAGTAGCTCCAACGAGTACTGTTGTCGAGAATACTTCTAGTGAAGCAGTCTCTACTGACACTACATCTACTAATGTCGCTAGTCAGCCTACAGAAACGACTGCTACACTGCCTGCCAGTGAAACTAATAAAAAGGTTGAGGCAGCTCCAGTTAATGAAACAACTACTGCCGATAGGAGCGTTGGAATCTCATCTGAAACAAGCGACAACGTAACTACTTCACAGGAAACACCTTCACAAGGTGGCAAGTTCACTTCTGATGAGCAAGGCAACTGGTATTATCTAGACAGTGACGGCCACAAACTAACCGGTCCACAAACCATCGATAACTTTAACCTCTACTTCCATGACAATGGCATCCAAGCAAAGGGTGAAAAGATTACCATTGATGGCAAGGATTACTACTACGATAAAGATAATGGACGTAAAGTAACTGATACAAGTATTGAAGTAGACGGTAAAACCTATTTAGCAGATGCCGATGGTAGCCTAACCGAAAAAACGCAACTACCTACCCAAGTCGTGACCGGCGGCCATTTCCAATCTGACAACCAAAAAGATTGGTATTACTACACTGCCAACGGTGAAA
>NZ_LSIW01000098.1:0-1130 GCF_001556435.1 Streptococcus sp. CCH5-D3 | reverse complement strand
TTTGCCATTTAGCCAACAAATCGTTGGTATAATCAATCAACTCTTGGTTAGACTTACTTGAGGCAATACCGTATTCTTGTGTTTTGAAACCTTCTTTTAGGGTTTTAGTCTTTTTACTTTCATATCCGGAGAGGATAGATTTATCAACTGAGAAAGCATCGACGCGGTGAGCGTAAAGAGAAACAGCCAATTCTGGGAAAGATCCTAGTTGAACATAGTTGAACTTAAGGTTATTAGCTGAAGCATACTCTTGCAAAGCAGCCTTAGTTGACGCACCTTGAGAAACACCGATAGTCTTACCATTCAAGTCTGAGATTTTGTTAATACCTGAGTCCTTAAGAACCAAGAAACCAATTTGGTCATAGTAGTAAGGATTTGAGATGGCATAAGAAGCCTTACGTTCATCATTGATGGTATAGGTAGCGATAAGTATGTCGATAGTTCCGTTATCCATAAGTGGTTCACGGGTTTGCGTTGTTACTGGGATATAATTTACTTTAACTTTTAACTCATCAGCAATCTTCTTAGCAAGATCAACTTCCATCCCTTCGTAGGAATTAGTCTTAGCAGAATAGTAACCAAAGTTAGGGACGTCTTGCTTCACACCGACATTGAGTGTTCCTCGCTTAACAATCTTTTGGACTGCTTTACTATCTAGAAGCTTACTAGTATCCTCAGCCTTAGTCTTGTGACTCGTGATAAGAAAAATAGTGAGAATTGCCAAGCTTGCAACAGTTAGGTAACGTAAGATTTTTTTGAAAATCATAGGCAACCTCCTTAGGCATCCACTTGGACATTATCAGAGTTGTGATCGATAATCTTAGAAAGGAATTGAACTGCACGAGGTTCAGTTGGATTGTCAAAGAAGCCATCCACATCCGTAGTGTCTACAAGAACTTGACCTTCAGCCATGAAAATGATACGGTCAGCCACACTGCGGGCAAAGCCCATTTCGTGGGTTACGACAACCATGTTCATGCCACCTTTGGCAAGCTTTTGCATAACTGCAAGCACGTCACCGATAGTCTCTGGGTCAAGGGCTGACGTTGGTTCGTCAAAGAGCAAGAGCTCAGGGTTCATGGCAAGACCACGGGCGATAGCGATACGTTGTTTTTGTCCACCAGAAAGCA
>NZ_LSIW01000097.1:0-140776 GCF_001556435.1 Streptococcus sp. CCH5-D3 | reverse complement strand
AGTTACCCAATGTTTTTTAACTTTGTGAAGTTTAAAATGTACTTTCTTTTCCATGGTAATTCTCCTTTCATTTTAAACTTTTTACATACTGCAAAATAAGGGCTGTCATGAGAGTTTATGAAAAGTGAGCATTGGGGAGGAGTCCCTAACGATGTAAGTTAATCTTTTTGTGACAATCCTTATTTCTCCAAGCCTCCTCAATTTCTATATTACGAGACTGTTCGAGGCAAACATGAGTCCTGACGAAATGATTCTAGAAAAACGAGAGCCGTTCGGAATTTTCCTCCTTTCTAAGCATGGAAGATCTCGTTTATTTTGGGCTTCTAAGACACAAAAAACTAGAGCTTACTAGTATGAGGCGTCCCCTCTAGAGCTCTAGTTTGAAATGATGCTGTATTCTTTTTATGAGCCCTAGTTTGATGGTTCAAAGTGACTCAGGAATGGTTATCCTACTATAATCCTTATTTAGGCATTAGGTAACTAATGTCAATCTTTTAGATAATCCCCCAAGTGTCCTTTAAAGCAAAATTAAAACGCTTACATATTCACCTAGCTTCATTATAATCCTTTTTTAAGAATAAACAACAGAAACTAACGGAATTATCAAAAATGTTAAAGAACTGACATAAAAGATTCTATATTTAGTTTCGTTAGTCAAATAAGAATTCACCTGTGTAAATCATTTATATTTTTAATTTTTTGTTCCTCATAGACAGACCACGATCTTAGTCAGATGAAAAAATAGAGTCTTTCTATCTAAAATTTTCTTTTCAGAATTGTCTTTTTAGGGGCTACTTCTCTCATAGTTTTGCTATCTCTTAAGGTTAATTGAAGCTTGCTTTAATCTTCAAAAGCCTTTGAAGATAAGCACTTGAAGGAGTTTGAGAAGCAAAAAAACTCTATTTAGGACCTTACATATGGTGTAAGGTCTCATTTTTACAAATCAAAGTTAATAATAGGAAGCGTCCGGCAGAGATTCATGAAAATAAGATGACTTTTTCCTATTTGTAATTTGTCTGAATATATCATAGAGTAGAGAAAACAATAGAAAAAAAGTATGATTGTTATAGATGGAAAATAAGGTACGTTTTAAACTACATAAGGTTAAGAAAAACTGGGTAACTATCGGGGTGACTACCCTCTCAATGGTTGCCTTGGCGGGTGGAAGCCTCCTAGCTCAAGGAAAAGTAGAAGCCGATGAGACGAGCGCACCTAATGGTGACGGCTTGCAGCAACTGAGTGAGGATGGTACTGCCAGTCTAGTGACGACAACAACTGTTACTGAGCAAGCTAGTGCTCAAGCAAGTGTGGCAGCAGTAGCAACAGCCAGCGTAAGTCACGAAACAAGCTCTCAGGCGACGACAAGTGCGGTCGCTCAAGAGGCAACTGCTCAAGCACAAAGCAGTCAAGTTATCGATCAAGAAGTGGCAGTTTCTTCGCAAACTCAAGCTAGTGCCCAAGAGACACTGACTACGGAACAGGTCTCACAAGGTCAGGCAACAACACAGGCAACTGTTCAAGAAAGATCACAGTCAGATACGCCGAGTAATCAGGTAGGACAATCGGAATCTTCAGTTACTCCTAGCCACAAAGCAACTCGCAGTGGTGGGCGTCGTGTAGCAACGTCGCATGCAACAGCTAAAGCAAACAGTCAAAATCAGAAAAAGACTGAGGTTCAAACCAGCCAAAGAATTGAGACTGAAAGTGTGCAAACAAGTGCTCAGTCTACTCCAAGTGTGACAGAACAAGCAAGACCTAGAGTCTTGACCAATGCTGCACCATCAATCGCCACACGCGCTGCTGATAGCACTATTCGTATCAATGCCAACCGCAATACGAACATCACAATTACGGCCAGCGGTACGATACCAAATGTAACCATTATCACAGGGCCAAACACTCCTAAACCAAACGTGACGGTGACAAGTCCAAATGGCACAAAACCCAATGTGACCATTGTAACGCAGCCAAATCAACCCAATAAACCTGTTCAACCAAGTCAACCGTCTCAACCTAACAAGCCGGTCCAACCAAATCAGCCAAGTCTTGACTATAAACCAGTAGCTTCGAATTTGAAGATTATTGATGGCAAGCAGTACTATGTTGAAAATGGCGTTGTGAAAAAGAACGCAGCCATTGAACTTGATGGGCGTCTTTATTATTTCGATGAGACTGGGGCTATGGTAGATCAAAGTAAACCTTTGTATCGTGCCGATGCCATTCCAAATAACTCTATCAATGCGGTTTACAACCAAGCCTACGACACATCAAGCAAGAGTTTCGAACACTTGGACAATTTCTTGACGGCTGATAGTTGGTACCGTCCAAAACAGATATTGAAGGATGGAAAAAATTGGACAGCTTCAACTGAGAAAGATTATCGTCCCCTTTTGATGACTTGGTGGCCAGACAAGGTGACACAGGTCAACTACCTCAACTATATGAGTCAACAAGGTTTTAGTGATAAGACCTATACGACAGATATGATGAGTTACGACTTAGCATCTGCTGCTGACTTGATTCAAGTTAAAATCGAGGAACGTATCGGTCGTGAGGGCAATACCACTTGGCTTCGTCAGTTGATGTCAGACTTCATCAAAACACAGCCTGGCTGGAACTCTGAGAGTGAGGACAATCTTTTAGTTGGTAAGGACCACTTGCAAGGAGGCGCTCTGACCTTCCTCAATAATAGTAGGACAAGTCATGCCAATTCAGATTTCCGTCTCATGAACCGCACACCGACTAACCAAACAGGGACACGCAAATACCATATCGACCGTTCAAATGGTGGTTACGAGTTGCTCTTGGCTAACGATATCGACAACTCTAACCCAGCTGTTCAGGCTGAGCAACTAAACTGGCTCCACTACATCATGAACATTGGTTCTATCCTTGGCAATGATCCAAGCGCCAACTTTGACGGTGTTCGTATCGATGCGGTGGACAATGTGGATGCGGACCTCTTGCAGATTGCTTCTGACTACTTCAAGGAAAAATACCGTGTAGCTGATAATGAAGCCAACGCTATTGCTCACTTGTCAATCCTTGAAGCTTGGTCCTACAACGACCATCAATACAACAAGGATACCAAGGGTGCTCAGTTGTCCATTGACAATCCGCTACGTGAAACGCTTTTGACGACTTTTTTGCGTAAGAGCAATTACCGTGGCAGCTTGGAGCGTGTGATTACTAACTCTCTTAACAACCGTTCAAGTGAGCAGAAACACACACCTCGTGATGCCAACTACATTTTCGTGCGTGCCCATGATAGTGAAGTGCAAGCTGTTTTGGCTAATATCATCAGTAAGCAGATTAATCCAAAAACAGATGGTTTCACCTTCACCATGGATGAGCTCAAACAGGCCTTCGAAATCTACAATGCGGACATGCGCAAGGCTGATAAAAAGTACACTCAGTACAATATCCCAGCTGCCTATGCCACAATGTTGACCAACAAGGACAGTATCACTCGTGTTTACTACGGTGATCTTTTTACCGACGATGGCCAATACATGGCTGAAAAATCACCATACTATAATGCCATTGATGCTCTGCTCCGTGCTCGCATCAAATATGTAGCAGGTGGCCAAGACATGAAGGTTACTAAGCATAACGGCTATGAAATCATGTCATCTGTGCGTTATGGTAAGGGTGCAGAAGAAGTTAATCAGCTTGGTACTGCTGAAACACGTAACCAAGGAATGCTGGTCCTCACAGCCAATCGTCCAGATATGAAATTGGGAGCAAATGACCGTCTGGTGGTTAATATGGGATCTGCCCACAAAAATCAAGCCTATCGTCCATTACTTCTCAGCAAATCGACAGGGCTTGCGACCTACTTCAAGGATTCTGATGTCCCAGCTGGATTGGTTCGCTATACGGACAATCAAGGGAACTTGACCTTCACGGCAGACGATATTACTGGTCATTCAACTGTTGAAGTTTCAGGCTATTTAGCGGTTTGGGTGCCAGTAGGTGCTTCAGAAAACCAAGATGCCCGCACCAAGGCTTCGACGACTAAGAAGGGTGAGCAGGTCTTTGAATCCTCAGCAGCTCTCGACTCACAGGTCATCTATGAAGGCTTCTCAAACTTCCAAGACTTCGTTAAGACACCAAGTCAGTACACCAACCGTGTTATTGCTCAAAATGCCAAACGCTTCAAAGAGTGGGGAATCACTTCCTTTGAATTTGCGCCACAATACGTGTCTAGCCAAGACGGCACTTTCTTGGATTCTATCATTGAAAATGGCTATGCCTTCGAGGACCGTTACGATATTGCCATGAGCAAGAACAACAAATACGGTTCACTCAAAGACCTCATGGATGCTCTTCGTGCCCTTCACGCTGAAGGTATCTCAGCCATTGCTGACTGGGTTCCAGATCAAATTTACAATCTCCCTGGAAAAGAAGTGGTAACAGCTTCACGTACCAACAGCTACGGCACACCACGTCCAAATGCTGAAATCTACAATAGTCTCTATGCAGCTAAAACACGTACCTTTGGAAATGACTTCCAAGGCAAGTACGGAGGTGCCTTCCTTGATGAATTGAAGGCAAAATACCCAGCTATCTTTGAGCGCGTGCAGATTTCAAACGGCCGTAAATTGACTACAAATGAGAAAATCACGCAATGGTCAGCCAAGTATTTCAATGGAAGCAATATCCAAGGTACAGGGGCTCGCTATGTCTTGCAAGATAACGCAACAAACCAATACTTCAACCTGAAAGCAGGTCAAACCTTCCTTCCTAAACAAATGACAGAAATCACAGCAACTGGTTTCCGTAGGGTGGGAGATAAGGTCCAATACCTCTCAACGAGTGGCTACCTTGCCAAGAATACCTTCATTCAAATCGGTGCCAACCAGTGGTATTACTTTGATAAGAACGGTAACATGGTCACAGGTGAACAGGTCATTGATGGCAAGAAATACTTCTTCCTAGACAATGGTCTCCAGCTACGTCATGTCCTTCGCCAAGGCAGTGATGGTCACGTCTATTACTACGATCCTAAAGGGGTTCAGGCCTTTAACGGATTCTATGACTTTGCGGGTCCTCGCCAAGACGTTCGCTATTTCGATGGCAACGGTCAAATGTATCGTGGCCTCCACGACATGTATGGCACAACCTTCTATTTCGATGAAAAGACTGGTATTCAAGCCAAAGACAAGTTCATCCGTTTTGCGGACGGACGCATGCGTTACTTCATCCCAGATACAGGAAATCTCGCAGTCAACCGATTTGCGCAAAATCCTGAGAACAAGGCTTGGTATTACCTCGATAGCAACGGTTATGCCGTGACAGGACTACAAACCATTAACGGTAAGCAGTATTACTTTGACAATGAAGGACGTCAGGTTAAGGGACACTTTGTCACAATCAATAACCAACGTTACTTCCTTGATGGTGATAGTGGTGAAATTGCTCGCTCACGCTTTGTGACGGAAAACAACAAGTGGTACTATGTCGATGGCAATGGTAAACTGGTTAAAGGTGCTCAAGTCATCAATGGTAATCACTACTATTTCAACAATGATTATAGCCAAGTCAAGGGTGCCTGGGCCAACGGCCGTTACTATGATGGTGACTCAGGTCAGGCCGTAAGCAACCGCTTTGTCCAAGTTGGTGCCAACAAATGGGCTTATCTCAACCAAAATGGTCAAAAGGTAGTTGGTCTCCAACATATCAATGGTAAACTTTACTACTTTGAAGGTAACGGTGTCCAAGCTAAAGGGAAACTTATGACATACAGAGGCAAGAAATACTACTTTGATGCCAATAGTGGTGAAGCCGTAACTAATCGCTTTATCCAAGTTTCTCGTGGTATTTGGTATTACTTTAACGCCTCAGGACAAGCAGTAACAGGTGAACAAGTCATCAACGGTCAACACCTCTACTTTGACGCTTCTGGCCGTCAGGTCAAAGGCCGTTACGTCTGGGTTAAAGGCCAACGTCGTTACTATGACGCCAATACTGGAGCTTGGGTCAGAAATCGATAAGGGGCAGAAGAAAATGTGATTTTGGGACTATCCTAGATGCTTTTAGATTAAAATTCAGTAGGTACCTTCCCAGTCTCACCACTTTTAAGCACTTGAAACAAAATGTTTCAAGTGCTTTTCTTTTATTACTATCTCTTGATATGTCAAGCAGATTGTAAGTAAACAATGAGTTTGATTAAGAGAATCGTCAATAGACTGCTTACTTTAGCTTTAAATTATGCTCAGTCATTCTAATGAAGAAGGTGGTGAAAGTGCTAAAAGTCGGAATTTCTGTGTACTTTTTAAAAAATCTGAACGTTTTTTGGTAACGTTTTCTAACATATAAAAGCTATAGCTATATATCTTAGGCTTATTTTTTCAAATGGATTATGGGTAGAAGGTTAGTCTTATGAGAATAGGGTTATGCATCTGTAATTGTATTCGTTTCCAAAATCCCTTAACATAGAATAGAGAAATAAAGTTATATTGAAAGGTGTATGTTATGGAAAAGAAAGTTGGATTTAAGTTACACAAGGTCAAGAAAAATTGGGTAACCATTGGAGTTAGTACGCTGTCGATGGTTGCACTTGCGGGTGGAGCCTTTTTGTCAGACCAATCGGCACAAGCAGATGAAGTGTCACTACCTAATGGTGACGGTTTTGAACAAACAGATGCAGGTATTGAATCAAGTGCCTCAATGATTAATGAAAGCTATTCGCCAACCTTGACAGAAGATGCTGGCCATTTGTCAGCGGTGTCATCTAACTATGGCAGTCAAACAAGCTCAGGCTACGAGTCTTCATCATCTGCCTCAACAGGAGGCTCATCACAGACTGTGGTAGGTGGTGGAGCTGGTCAAGTCAGTTCGTCACAATCTTCTCAAGTAGTAGGAACACAAAACTCTAATTCATCACAAACGGGTTCTGCTTACCAATCAAGTAGCAGCTCGGCATCAGTAAGTGCTAGTGCGTCAAGTTCTTCAAGCTCATCAAGTTCAGCTTGGTATTCTTACTCGTCTTCATCATCATGGTCATCATCATCGTCAGCTAGCGGTTTTGCGACAATTACGACGAGTTCGTCTAACTCAAACGGCATTCATTGGAATGGTGGTCGAAACACGACTATCACCATCACGGCTTCAGGAACTACGCCGAATGTTACTATCGTTTCGAATTCTAATAAACTGTTTCCAAACGTATCGGTAGGGCATTCGAATGGTTCAAATGCTAATGTCACTATCATTTCACAAGGTAACCAGCAAAATAACTCAGGTTACCAAATCATCACAGGTGAGACTAAACCAAGTGTTGATTCGAACAATGCTAAGTCTTCATTTGTCCGTGTAGGCGAAAATCAATGGTATTATTACGATCAATATGGTCAAAAGGTCAAAGGCGAAAAGGTTATCGATGGAAAGGCTTATTACTTCCTTGAAAATGGTCTTCAAGCTCGTGACTCACTTGTTAAAGGTAGCGATGGTTACACCTATTACTATGATAAAAATGGTGTGAAAGCTATCAACGGCTTCTACGATTTTGCTGGTTACCGTAAAGATGTCCGCTACTTTGATTGTTACGGACACATGGCTACTGGTCTCCTTGAAATGGGGAGCACAACCTTCTACTTTGATACACAAACAGGTATCCAAGCTAAAGACAAGTTTATTCGCTTCTCAGATGGTCGTATCCGTTACTTCATCCCTGATACTGGTAATATGGCTGTAAATACCTTTGTTCAAAATAAAGAAAACCAAGCTTGGTACTACCTAGATGAACATGGTTACGCTGTGACAGGAAAACGTATCATCAATGGTAAAGAATACTGCTTTGACTCAGAAGGCCGTCAAATCAAAGGTCAGATGATGCAACAAGGCAACAAGCAATACTACATTTCTGCCCAAACAGGTGAAATGGCTGTGTCACGCTTTATCTTTGAAAACAACAACTGGTATTATGCGGATGCTTTTGGTTACCTCGTTCAAGGTGCAAAAGTGATTGATGGAAAACTTTATTATTTCAATAAAGACCACAGTCAATTAAAAGGTGGCTGGGCTGAAGGACGTTACTATGACGCTGTCACTGGTCAAGCAGTCATCAACCAATTCATTCAAATTGCGGCTAACCAATGGGCGTACCTTAACCAAGATGGTCACAAAGTGACAGGTCTTCAAAATATTAACAATAAAGTTTACTACTTTGGTAGCAATGGTGCTCAAGTCAAAGGTAAGTTGCTCACTGTCCAAGGTAAAAAATGTTACTTTGATGCCCACACTGGTGAGCAAGTGGTAAACCGCTTTGTTGAAGCTGGACGTGGCTGCTGGTATTACTTCAACGCAGCAGGTCAAGCAGTGACTGGAAAACAGGTCATCAATGGCAAACAGCTTTACTTTGACGGTTCAGGTCGTCAAGTTAAAGGACGTTATGTTTATGTTGGTGGTAAACGCCTCTTCTGCGATGCCAAAACTGGTGAATTGAGACAGCGTCGTTAATTAATATGTACTTTAAAATCTAGAGCGAATTTTTCCTTTTCCTATCTAAATTATTATTTTCCTATCATAACTCTAGATGATTAAATAGACGAAAAAGCCAGCATTAGCTGGTTTTTGAGTTGTTTTAGAGAAACTGTCAGTGTACACCCAGATGCTTTTTCACGCTTAAATCCTAATAATTTTGTCCCTCTCATATTCAAAAGAAGGAGTCACAGTCGTGTTATAATGGGTATTATATTTGTATGTAGAAAATAGAGTTAGAGGTAGTTATGGGGAACTATCTTCGTTAAGCTCTAGGTGTAACTGACTTCTTAAAGGAGAGAAATTATGGTTATTTTGGCTTGGATTATCATTGTCATATTATTTATCTTCATTTCGAATTACTACTTTTATAAAACAGATTTCAGACCACGAAAATACCCATTACTCTATGCAATTATTGAAACCATAGGTGCCTTTTTCACTAGGTGGTAGTAGGTGGAAAATGAGTGAAAAATAGCAATCAAGAGTTTTGTGGACTACTAAATATGGAAAGCATCGCGACCTCCTAACCCATAAACCACGCATACTTTCGCAGGATTTTGCTAGTCCCCGTAACCAAACCTTCTCTTTCATCTTAGAAATGAAGGTTTTTTTATTTAAAAATAAATTAATATTGTTGGATGATTCTATCGTCTAAAAAAGTCTAAATCCTAACGATTTTAGTTGGTTTTATGTTATCCTTAGTGCATTTGTTCACAAGGGGTATTTATTAGGCAGATTATTAAAGGACGTTTTCTGAGAAAACGAAGGTAGATACATTAAACTGATATTACAGTTGTGTAATTGTATTCCCTTGTCAAATAGCTTATGATAGAAGTAATATAAGGGAAAAAGGTAAATATTATGGAACAAAAAGTACGCTTTAAACTGCATAAAGTGAAGAAGAATTGGGTGACTATTGGGATGACAGCACTCTCAATGGTTACTGTTGCTGGTGGAACTTTGTTGGCGGATCAACAGGTTCAGGCCGATGAGCAAAATCCTGCCAATCAGTCAGGTGATAGCAGTCAGAATCTGCTTCAAGAAACGCCAGCTACAACTAATGATGCAGCAACTACAGTAGCACCAACTATCTCAGCAGATGCTAATACTGCGAGCGTGGCTATTCCTGTCGCAGATGTGACTAGCACGACAACCGATGTTACAGATAGGGCAGCGGCACCTGCTGCAAACACAGCGACAGTTGATACTAACTCAGGTCAAGCAGCACCAAGTACAAATGTGCAAGCAGCAACTGCTGACACTAGTGCCACAACAACTGATACAAATACAAATACTAACGCTGCAGTAACTGGAACGGATCGTGCAACAGCTACTACAGACCGTGCAGCAACAACTGATACGGCAAATACAGAAGCTCGTACACGTAGTCGTCGTGCCTTGGCAGAAACTCGTGAAGCCAATACCAATACAGCGACTGGTATCCAATGGATTAGCGGCAAACAATACTATGTCAATAGTGACGGTAGTGTGCGTAAGAACTTCGTCTTTGAGCAAGATGGGAAGTCATATTACTTTGATGCTGAAACAGGGGCTCTTGCGACCAAGTCACAGGATGAATTTTCAACTGAACCTATCAAGGCGACCGTAGATTTTTCATCTGGAAATCAGCTCTACAAAAACGATAACAAATCTTTGGACCAACTCGACACCTTCATCACTGCGGATGCTTGGTACCGTCCAAAGAGTATTCTCAAGAATGGTAAGACTTGGACAGCTTCAACTGAAGCGGACAAACGTCCACTCTTAATGGTTTGGTGGCCTGACAAATCGACTCAGGTTAACTACCTAAACTACATGCAAAATCAAGGTCTTGGTGCAGGATCATTTTCAACCAACTCTAGCCAGGAAAGTCTAAATCTAGCTGCTAAAGCGGTTCAGACTAAGATTGAAGAACGTATTGCGCGTGAAGGCAATACAAACTGGTTGCGTACAAGTATCGACCAGTTCATCAAGACTCAGCCAGGTTGGAATAGTAGCACTGAAAATAGTTCCTACGACCACTTGCAAGGTGGACAGTTGCTCTTTAACAACAGTAAGGGTGATACTGGTAACCGTACTAGCTACGCCAACTCTGATTATCGTTTGCTTAACCGCACACCGACTAATCAGACGGGTACACGTAAGTACTTCAAGGACAATTCTATCGGTGGTCTTGAGTTCTTGCTTGCCAACGATATTGATAACTCAAACCCAGCTGTTCAGGCGGAGCAACTTAACTGGCTCCACTTCATGATGAATATCGGAAGTATCATGGCCAACGATCCAACAGCCAACTTTGACGGTTTGCGTGTCGATGCCTTGGACAATGTGGATGCTGACCTTCTCCAAATCGCTTCAGATTACTTCAAAGCAGCCTATGGTGTTGACAAGTCTGAAGCTAATGCAATTAAGCACTTATCATACTTGGAAGCTTGGTCTGCCAACGACCCATACTACAACAAGGATACTAAAGGGGCACAACTGCCGATTGATAATGCCCTTCGTAATGCTCTTACCAACCTTTTGATGCGTGATAAAAATACACGTATGCAGCTTGGGGACATGACTGCTTTTATGAATAGTAGTTTGAATCCACGTGGTGCTAACGATAAAAACGGTGAGCGTATGGCAAACTATATTTTCACCCGTGCCCACGATACTGAAGCGCAAACCATTATCCAACGTATCATTCGTGATCGTATCAACCCAAATCTGTTTGGTTACAATTTCACCCGTGATGAAATCAAGAAGGCCTTCGAGATTTACAATGCGGATATCAATACAGCTCACAAGACTTATGCGTCATACAACTTACCATCTGTCTATGCCCTCATGTTGACCAACAAGGACTCTGTGACACGTGTTTATTACGGTGACCTCTACCGTGAGGATGGTCATTACATGGCCAAGAAGACGCCTTACTTTGATGCCATTGACACCCTTTTGCGTGCCCGTATCAAGTATGTAGCTGGTGGTCAAGACATGGAAGTGAAAAAAGTCGGAAATGATGGACTTTTGACTTCTGTTCGTTATGGTAAAGGTGCCAATAACAGAACTGATTGGGGAACTGCTGAAACCCGTACGCAAGGGATGGGTGTCATCATGACCAACAACTATGATTTCCGATTGGGTAGTAATGAAACTGTAACGATGAATATGGGTAGAGCCCACCGTAATCAGCTTTACCGTCCATTGCTTTTGACGACTAAGGATGGTCTAGCAACCTACCTCAACGATTCTGATGTGCCTAAAAACCTTCTTAAACGTACCGACTGGAATGGGAACTTGACCTTCAATGCCAATGATATTTTTGGTGTGGAAAATGTGCAAGTATCAGGTTACCTCGGTGTCTGGGTACCAGTCGGGGCTAAGGCTAACCAAGACGCACGTACACAGCCAAGTAACCGTGCCAATAGCGATGGCCAAGTTTACAAGTCTTCAGCTGCCCTTGATTCGCAAGTCATGTATGAAGCCTTCTCAAACTTCCAAGCTTTTGCGGACGATCAGCCAGAACTCTACATGAACCGTGTCTTGGCTAAGCACACTGACTTGCTCAAAGCTTGGGGTGTTACGTCTGTTGGACTTCCACCTCAGTACGTTTCAAGTAAGGATGGTACCTTCCTTGATTCAACAATTGACAATGGTTATGCCTTTGATGACCGTTATGACATGGCCTTGAGTCAAAATAACAAGTATGGCTCACTTGAGGACCTCCTTAATGTCCTTCGTGCCCTCCACAAAGATGGTATTCAGGCCATTGCTGACTGGGTGCCAGACCAAATTTATAACCTTCCAGGAAAAGAAGTAGTTAATGCTACACGTGTTAACGGCTATGGTTATCACCAACAAGGTTATCAAATTGTGGACCAAGCCTATGTGGCAAATACCCGTACAGATGGTACAGACTATCAAGGTAAATATGGTGGTGCCTTCCTTGATGAGCTTAAAGCTAAGTACCCATCTATTTTCAACCGTGTGCAAATCTCAAATGGTAAGCAGTTGCCTACGAATGAAAAGATTACCAAATGGTCTGCTAAGTACTTCAACGGAACCAACATCCTTGGACGAGGCATCAATTATGTCCTTCGTGATGACAAGACCAACCAGTACTTTAATACTTCAGCCAACGGCCAACTCTTGCCAACACCACTTCGTGACACAGGTGCCATCACAAGCACTCAAGTCTTCCAACGTCGTGGACAAGATGTTTACTTCCTTCGTGATAATCAAGTCATCAAGAATGAATTTGTTCAAGACGGTAACGGTAACTGGTATTACTTCGGTGCTGACGGTAAGATGACCAAGGGTGCCCAAAACATCAATAGCAAGGATTACTATTTCTTTGATAATGGTGTTCAATTGCGTAATGCCCTGCGTCGTGCTAACAACGGCTATTCTTACTATTACGGTCTAGACGGTGCCATGGTTAAGAATGCCTTCGTTGATTTTGATGATAAACGTAAGCAAGTCCGTGCCTTTACAACACAAGGAACCATGGTAGTGGGTAACCTTCATTGGAGTGGTCACCATTTCTACTTTGACCGTGAAACTGGTCTTCAGGCTAAGGATCGCATTGTCCGTACCGATGATGGCAAATTGCATTACTATGTTGCTGGAACCGGTGATATGGGACGCAATGTCTTTGCGACAGATAGTAGCACTGGTAAACGTTATTACTTTGACGCTGATGGTAACACTGTGACAGGCTCACGCGTCATTGACGGTAAGACTTATTACTTTAACCAAGATGGTAGTGTCGGTACGGCCTACAGCAACCGAGCTGATTCTATTATCTTTGAAAATGGTAAGGCGCGTTATATCACACCAGCAGGCGAAATTGGACGCAGCATCTTTGTCTACAACCCAGCAACTAAGGCATGGAACTACTTTGATAAAGAAGGTAACCGTGTCACAGGACGTCAATACATTGATGGTCACCTCTATTACTTCAAGGAAGATGGGAGCCAAGCTAAGGGTGAAATTATCGAGGAAAACGGCATTAAGTATTACTATGAGCCAGGCTCAGGTATTCTCGCTAGCGGACGCTATCTCCAAGTAGGTGATGACCAGTGGATGTACTTCAAACACGATGGTTCACTGGCTATCGGCCAAGTTCGTGCTGATCATGGATACCTTAAGTACTTTGATAAAAATGGTATCCAAGTTAAGGGTAAAACCATTGTCGAAGATGGTAAGACTTATTACTATGATGCCCACAGTGGAGCTCTTGTCACAAGCAGTTTTGCTGAGATTGCACCAAACCAATGGTCTTACTTCAATACTGATGGCCAAGCCCTTAAAGGTAAGTGGACTATCAATGGCAAGGAATACTACTTTGACCAAAATGGGATCCAATACAAGGGCAAAGCCGTTAAGGTCGGCAGTCGTTACAAGTACTATGACGAAAACGACGGTCAACCTGTAACCAACCGCTTTGCTCAAATTGAGCCAAACGTCTGGGCTTATTTCGGAGCTGATGGCTATGCCGTAACAGGCGAACAAGTCATCAATGGCCAACACCTTTACTTTGACCAATCAGGTCGCCAAGTTAAAGGTGCCTACGTCACAGTCAACGGCCAACGCCGTTACTACGATGCCAACACCGGCGAATATATCCCAGGAAGATAAGCAGTAGTAGCCCATGTAACTGACTAGAGAACACACAGCCGAGAATGAGGGAAAATTCTCAAGAAGAAAGATCGTGAAAACGGTCTTTTTTTGTGTCTCTATTTCGATTTTTTTCGAAATAGTATTGACAGTAGTCTGTGAAAAGCGTAGAATCTATTTCGAAAAGTATAGAAATAGGTATTATGACTTAAGTCGTACTGATGCTCCGTATCAAGGAAAGGATAAATCAAATGGAAACATTCCTTTTTATGACAATTCTTGCCATGTTAGTTATCGCCATCATAAGTTTTATCGTTCTGAAGAAAAAATGGTAATTTTCAATCAAGCTCTTTTTAGTAGGTCTGATTGGTTTTGCCTTACCTGTCATGATGATTGAAGGACCTATCAATGCTGTGGCTCTTTCTGGTCTTGCTCACTCTTCTAAATGGTTGACCATTATTTATGGAGGACTTATGGCTGGCCTTGTCGAAGAAACAACACGCTATGTGGTGTTTAAGGTCCTTGCAAAGAAAAGAAGGTTGATGACATCTGATATTGTAGCCTACGGTTTTGGACATGGTCTTAGTGAATTTATCTTGCTTGGAGTGATGGGGTTACTCACTTACATCATTGTTTTACAGGCCATCCATTCAGGTCAGACCAGTCAATTGCCGCCACTTCTTGTGAGTCAGGTCAAGCAACTAACTGGGTTTGCTGTGGTTATGTCTCTCTTTGAAAGATTAGTTGTATTGCTACTACAAGTCTTGCTTACAGCTTGGGATTTTTTAGCAGTCACTAAGCATAAGCTTTCATTCTATTTTGGGGCGATATTACTTCATGCTACGATCGATTTTTTGGCAGGTGCTTATCAACAAGGGATAGTCAGAAATATCTTATTAATCGAAGTCATGTTAGCTATTTATGTGCTAGGTGTCGGACTTGTGACACGCCAAATTTGGAAAAAGGAGGAAACTCATGGGCTTATCTGAAACCTTAAAAGCCATCTCTGCCCCTGTGAGGAGAGAAATTTTAGACTATCTAAAGTCTGGGCCCAAGTCTGCAGGTGAAATCAGCCAGCAGTTTGACTTGGCTCCCGCAACAGTTTCTCATCATTTGTCTACCTTGAGAAAAGCAGGACTTATTGAAGAAGAAAAGCAGAAGAATTTTATCTACTATAGTTTGAACTTGACCGTTTTTGAAGAAATTTTAACGTGGATTCAGTCACTTGGAGGAAAAGAAGATGAAAAATAATATGCAAAGAGTCATTAGCAATCTAGTAATACTCACACCGGTTATTGTCGGACTAGTCTTTTACAATCAACTCCCAAATCGAGTGGCTATCCACTTTAATGTGGAAGAACAAGCCAATGGTTTTATGAATAGCAATCTAGCAATAGTTGTCCTTCCTTTTATTGCTCTTGCCATTTATAATCTCTTATTTTCATATTTTAAACAAATAACCATTTCATTCTTAAAAGAGTTTATGTTATGGCTTATTCCGATTTCTGCAGTTATCATTCAAGGTCTCGTATTGACTGTTGCCATGGGCGGACATGTCCAAGTTCGATTGACTGTCATTTGGTTAGTGGCACTCATTTTTCTAGTAATCGGAAATTATCTTCCTAAAAGTATTGGTCTAGCTACTAAAAATCACAGTGAGAGCAGTAACTCAGTAGCGAGAAAGTTAGGTTATCTAATGGTTGCAATGAGTCTTGCCTTGTTAATCAGCCTATGCTTTAATCCCTATACTACAATTATTATTTTAGGTATTTTTGTAGTTCTCATCTTGAGTATCTTGTTACCCAATTTTCGCAGTTTAAGAAAGTAATCGTCTGATTACTTTTTTTGTCCGTCTGTGTCATAGATTGGACCATTTATGGCAGAAGGATATTTTTGCTCTTGAATTTGATATGCTAGATGTGTATAATGATGTCACAGCGAACTATTAAAAGAGGTCGTTGCTCATGACAAGACAAACAATTAACCAATTTAATTCACTTGCTCGACCTAATCTTGCTACAGGTTATAGGAGGTAATCTAGATGACAAAAAGCAATAACACGCAAATTACGGATATCTTAAACAATATCTATAATCTGATTGTAAATCCAGAAACAACTGAAAATGAGAGAGAGTTGCTCGTAACGTTTAAAAATGAAATCGAAGTTGGAAAGAAGGATAATGATGAACTTCTTGCAGAATTATGCAGAGCTATTCAAGTTCTAGCAGTCCGCAATCTTTCTAAAGGCAAATCACTGAGTTCAGGAGTGAGTGAGTTTAGTAAGACACTCACAGAATTCCAAAATAAATCAGAACGTAACATTAATCTAGCAATAGGATTAACATCACTCGGTAGTTTGTCTTTTAAATGATTTATCTGCTTGTGATGATTAGTAAAATGACAAAAAAGATCAACTAAACCCATTAAGTTGGATTTAGTTGATCTTTTATTGTGCTTATCTTAAGTGTCATAATACCCAATCTTCGCTATTTAAGAAAATAAAGAGGAGTAATCGTCTGATTACTTTTTTTGTCTCCCAAAAACATCTTGCTAAAATCAGTGTTCTAATGATATAATACAAATATATTAATCTAATTTTCTAAGGAGTATCTATGAAAAAGCGTAAGAAAATTATTCTTAGTTCCATAACGGGAGCCTTGGCCTTGGCTCTTGCTGGAGGCGGTTTTTGGGCCTATAAAACCTTTGTCCCACAAGAGACGCCGATTGACAAGAATGCTACGGTAGCCTCAAATTTTTACCAAGCTGTTAACAAGGACTGGCTCCTAAAAGCAAAAATTCCTGCTGATTCTCCAAGCATTGATAGTTTTTATACATTAGATGAAGATGTCAAAGGGAAGCTAAAGAAGGATATCAAAAATTTAGGGGAAGGAAAGGAATCTTCAGACATTACGGGAATGTCTGAGTTTATCACTTTCTACAAGGCTGCTAGTGATTACAAGCAGCGTGAGAAAGATGGACTAGAACCTCTCAAACCTTATCTAAAAGAAATTGAGGATATCAAGGATCTAAATGATTTGGCCAATAAATCTGCTAGCTTAACTGATAAAGGGATTCCTATTCCATTTGGTTATGACGTAGGAACTAACGCAGAGAATACCAGCCAGAAACAAATCCAATTGACCCCTCCAAGCATCTTATTGCCAGATGTGTCTATTTATAAAGATGAGTCGAGCAAGAAACAATATTTGACTCCAATGGAAACAGCCACGCAAAAAGCTTTGGAAATGCTTGGATATAGTGAAAAAAATAGTAAACGCATTGTCAAAGAAGCACTGGAGTTCGACGAAATCATTGCTAAGTATAGTCTCAGTAACGAAGAGATGTCTGAGAGTAAGAATCTGGTTCATCCTAAAACGGCAGAAGAGATTAATGCCTACTCTGGTTCCTTCAAATTATATGATGTCATCAAAGGCATTATGGGACGTGATTTAGAAACCATCAATGTCCCTAATACCAAGTATTTTGAGAATTATAGTAAGGTCGTTAATCAGGACAATTTTTCTAAAATAAAATCATGGATGTTGGTGCAAGAAGCTATGGCAGCGTCAAATTCTCTAACAGAAGATTATCGCTTAAATTTTCAATCGATTAACATGGCTATTATGGGCACACAGAAGCCAATTTCTAAGGAAGATACGGTTTACGAGATGAGTGTCAATCTGTTTAGCGATGTCATGAGTGTCTATTATGGACGTAAATACTTTGGTGAGGAAGCTAAGACTGATGTGACAGGCATGATTGATAAAATCAAAAATGTCTATCGTGGCCGTCTCCAACAGAATGATTGGTTGACGGAAGAAACACGTAACAAGGCTATCGAAAAGTTGGATAAAATGAAGGTTTTTGTAGGTTATCAGGAAGATGTGGATCCTGGAACCAAAGAATTACATCTTGACCCTAACAAGTCCTTCTTTGAGTTGTCAGAAGACATTGCCCAGTTCGGAAGACGTTATACCATTGACCATTTTGATGAGCCTATTGATAAGAATAAATGGTCTGGTTCTGCTTTTGATATCAATGCCTATTACAACCCAGAAAGCAATAGCATCAACTTCCCAGCTGGCATTTTGCAAGCTCCATTTTATGACAAGAACCAAAGTACTGAAAAGAACTATGGTGGTATTGGTGTCGTGATTGGACATGAAATTACCCATGCCTTTGACTCCAATGGTGCCGACTATGATGAGAACGGTGACATGCATAATTGGTGGACAAAAGCAGATAGTAAAGCTTTCGACAAGAGGATCAAAGCCTTTGAAGACCAGTGGAATGGTTTGGAAATATACGGGACTAAGGTGAATGGAAAACTCACAGTCACTGAGAATGTCGCAGATGCTGGCGGTCTTTCATCCACACTCCAAGTGCTCAAAACAGATATGACAAAACCTAACCTCAAGGATTACTTTGAGAACTACGCAAATATTTGGAAACAAAAGGCTAGCCTACAGTACAATAAATATACCATGGTACAAGATGTCCACGCACCAAATGAGTTGCGTGTTAACCAACAACTTAAAAACCTTCCTGAGTTTTATGAGGCCTACCCTCAAATCAAAAAAGGCGACGCCATGTACCTAGCACCAAGCAAACGCATTAGTTTGTGGTAAAAAGTCTTGCTATTTTGGAAATCAAGAAGAAGAGAATTTGGAATGGAAACATTCCAGATTCTCTTTTTATGTTGTCGCTTTGGGGAATCATTTTCTAGTGTTATAATGTTGCTATTAAGGAAAGGATTCAAGAATGAAGCATAAAAGGAATCTGATAGAAGATAATAAAAGGGGTGAGAATCAGAGCTTTCTCTACTTCCTACACGAGGAGAAAAAATTTGACGTAAAGTCACTTGATGATTTGTGTCACTACATCATAGAACTGGATACAATCAGCCTCGAGCAGTTGAGAGATATTCATTATATTGAAAATCAAATACTACGCCATCTCGTGTATCATTTTGATGATAATGATTTAAGTAGAATCACAAATCTCCCTTTTGAGTACTGGGAGCATATAGAGCCCTTTGAACGTTTGGTGGCATGTTTGTATGAGGGTGATGGCAAGGAAGAGTAGTTGATGTTGTATTGGTTTTAACTTAGTAGACCATCAGTAAAGGAGTAAAGATGAAACATCGTATTGCAATTTTGTCAGATATTCATGGGAATACAACAGCTCTTGAGGCAGTTATTAAGGATGCACAAGAGTTGGGTGCGACAGAATATTGGTTAATGGGGGATATTTTGTTACCTGGCCCAGGAAGAAATGAACTCTTTGAGCTCTTGTCTTCTATTCCGATAACAGCCACCGTTCGAGGAAATTGGGATGATTGCGTTTTGGAGGCTTTAGATGGGGAATATGGTCTAGAGGACCCTCAAGAAATTCAGCTCCTGAGACTTACCCAGTATTTGATGGAAGAACTAGATTCTAAATATGTTGATTGGATACGTTCTCTGCCTCTGGTTGTGAAGAAGGAAATCAATGGGATTCATTTTTCTCTGACGCATCATTTACCGGAGAAAAACTACGGAGGTGAGTTACGTCCAGCTAACGATACCAGTCATTTTGATCAGTTGTTAGATGATCAAACAGATATGACAATTTACGGTCATGTGCATAAGCAATTGCTTCGTTATGGTAGTAAGGGACAACAAATTCTCAATCCTGGTACGATTGGGATGCCTTATTTTGACTGGTCACCACTACAAAATCACAGGGCCCAGTATGCCATAGTCGATGTCGAAGAAGATGGAGTGACTAATCTCCAATTTCGAAAGATTGCCTATGATTATGAAGCAGAGTTGCAGTTAGCAAAAGATAAACAGTTGCCCTATATCGAGCTTTATCAAGAGTTACGAAGAAATGACAATTATCCAGGTCATAACAAGGACTTGTTAGAGACTTTGAATAAACAGTATGGCTATGCTAAGGATGTCAAGGAATATTTTGATTTGAAGTAGATGTAGCTAGGTAGCTTTTTTAGGGCTACCTTTTTTGGTGTTGATTAGTTAATTAAGCCACCAAAAAACCACTGGCATACAAAACCACTGGCTTTCAACAATTTATTTTTTCTTCCCTAGTACAAAATAGCGGCTAGGGATTTGTTGTGTCAAACTGACGGCGATGGCGATGGTAAAGGAGGCCAGGAAACAAGCTCGTAGGAAGCTGAGGCCTAGGTCTGCATTTCCGATCAAGAGGAAGTAGACCGCACGGTAGAAGCTCATCCCTGGGATGAGTGGGAACATGCTTGAGGCTAGGAAGACTGTAGCTGGACATCTACGATAGTGGGCCAAAAAGCGTGAGGTGATAGTGACTAATAGGGCTGGGAAGAGGATGGCGAGGACCTCGTGATGGGTATTATTCCAAATCAAGAGGTAGAGGAGCCATGAGCCTGCTCCTAGGGTCCCAAGGTCTAGGAAGTATTTCTTAGGCACTCGGTAGAGCACGGAGAAGGCTGCTGTCCCTAGTCCTGCCATGAAGGTCTGAATCAAGACACCCAGCCATGAGGTTGACGGTGTTGAGAACATGCCTGATAATTGTTCCGCAAAGGGGAGGATGGAAATCATGGCAAGAACACCGACAGAGATAGACAGGCAGGTGGAGACCCCTGACAACATCAGGGCTAGACCGCTATAGTAGTTGTTCTGGGTGAATTCTCGAATGGCATTTACAAAGTAAGCCCCAGGAATCAAAATCATCAAGGTGCCCAGAATAATCACGCTACGATGTTGCCCGATACCCAAATAATAGAGAATGTTAGCTGATAAAGCGGCAATGGCACTAGAAAGGATAATCTGCAAGAAACTGGTATGAATAAAACGGGAAAAGAGTTGCATGCCAATCCCTACAAAAACTCCCGATATAGCCGCAGCAGTTCCATCAATCCAGCTACTTCCAAGGGCTAGCGAGAAGCTCCCTGCACCAATGACACAGGCTATAATATCCTCTAAAGGACGATAGAAAGTCTTCTGCTCAATGGTTTTCAGCTTTTGGAAAATGCTAGATACAGGCTGATTTGGTTGTTCTGCCAGTTCTCGAGACAGGCGGTTTACTTCCTCTAGTTTACCTAGATGGATAGACGGGACTGAGGTAGCTAGGACACGAGACTCTTTAAGACCTGAGCGGTTGAGTCCAGAAATCATGACTCCTCGATTGACCACATAAGTGGAGAAGTCTCTGATACCAAGAGACTTGGCCATGTGTCCCATGGTGTCCTCGATACGGTAAATCTCAGCACCGCTCTCCATAAGGACACGGCCTGCCTGAAGGACGGCATCCATTTCATTTTTGGTTTCTATTTCTGTCTCTCTTGGAAAATCGATGGTCATTTGAACCTCCTTATCACTTAATTCGTCATTCCATTATAAGGCTTGAATGGTGGTTTTTCAATAGCTTTGACGACTAAAATAGGACTTTCTATGAGATTTTTCTTCTACTTAATGATAGGGGGCAGGAAAATGGAGGGCTTGCCTTTTGCCTTGCTATTGGTAGAGGCAAATGCTACAATTAAATTATAAAATGTATGCGTTTACATATTTTTACGCTACCTTTCTCAAAAAGCCTTGCAGTCCTTTATTTATAGGGGTCTTAGCAATTAAAGAAGGGAACAAATGTAAGTGCAAATAGATGATACCTTTGAAAAGGAGACAATTTCATGAAAAAAATTATCAATAAACCTGAAAATGTTGTGACAGAGATGCTAGATGGTTTGGCTTATGTTCACAGTGATTTGGTGCATCGTGTTGACGGCTTTGACATCATTGTAAGAAATGAGCAGGCTGCTGGTCAAGTTGGTCTCATTTCTGGTGGTGGAAGTGGTCATGAGCCAGCCCACGCTGGTTTTGTGGGTGATGGTATGCTTTCAGCAGCCATCGCAGGTGCAGTGTTCACATCACCAACACCTGATCAAATTTTGGAAGCTATCAAGGAAGCAGATCAAGGGGCTGGTGTCTTCATGGTTGTTAAAAATTATTCTGGGGACATCATGAATTTTGAGATGGCTCAAGAATTGGCTGAGATGGAAGGTATCGAGGTTGCCAGTGTCGTTGTGGACGATGATATTGCTGTGGAAAATAGCCTCTATACTCAAGGTCGTCGTGGGGTTGCAGGTACCATTTTCGTGCATAAGATCCTAGGTCATGCGGCTCGCGAAGGTAAGTCTCTGGCTGAAATCAAAGACTTGGCTGACAAGATTGTTCCTAATATCCACACTATTGGTTTGGCCCTTAGCGGTGCGACAGTTCCTGAGGTCGGCAAGCCTGGTTTTGTCCTAGCAGAGGATGAAATAGAGTACGGTATTGGTATCCATGGTGAACCAGGCTATCGCAAGGAGTCTATGCAACCTTCTCGACAGTTAGCTGAAGAATTGACTGGTAAGCTCCTTGAAGCTTTTGATGCTAAGTCAGGTGAACGCTATGCCCTTCTCATCAATGGTATGGGTGCGACACCTCTCATGGAGCAGTATGTCTTTGCTAATGATGTAGCAAGCATTCTTGAAGATGCCGGACTAGATGTGGCATATAAAAAGTTAGGTAATTACATGACATCTATTGATATGGCAGGCCTCTCATTGACTCTGATGAAGATTGAAGATGAGGCTTGGCTTGAGGCTTTGGAGAGTCCAGTTAAGACTATTGCTTGGTAGTCTGACGTGAGAACTAGAAATTAGGTATATTATGGATAAAACAGTTGCAGTAAAATGGATGCAAGACTTTGACCAAAAAGTTGAAGCAGAAAAAGACCACTTGTCTGAATTAGATGGTCCTATTGGAGATGGTGATCATGGTGCTAACTTGGCGCGTGGTATGGCAGCAGCCGTTGAAGCTATTAAGAGCACGGAACCACAAAGTGCAGCAGAAGTATTTAAGGCAGTCTCAATGGCCTTGATTAGTAAGGTTGGTGGTGCCTCAGGTCCGCTTTATGGGTCTGCCTTTATGGGCATGATGAAGGCTGAACAAGCTGGTCAGGATTTGGCAGGTGTGCTTGAGGCAGGTCTCGAGATGATTAAAAAACGTGGTCATGCACAAGCTGGTGAAAAGACCATGGTGGATGTTTGGCATCCAGTTGTTGAAGCTGTCAAACAAGGCCAACTCACCATTGATGTCATTGATCAAGCTGTTCTTTCAACCAAGGAAGTTGCGGCTACAAAGGGGCGTGCCTCTTATGTCGGTGAGCGTTCAATTGGTCACATTGACCCAGGTTCCTATTCGTCTGGCCTACTCTTCAAGGCCTTGCTAGAAGCGGAGGGCTAGGATATGCCAGAACTTGGAATTGTGATTGTATCCCACTCCGCTGATATTGCTAAAGGTTTGGTGAGTCTGATTCGTGAAGTTGCGCCAGATATTCCTCTGACGGCTACAGGTGGTCTTGAAGATGGTGGCTTGGGTTCTAGTTTTGACCATGTTCAAGTAGCAGTGGATAGTCAGCCTGCTAACCGTCTCTTGGCCTTTTATGATCTGGGCAGTGCTCGCATGAATTTGGAGATGGTTGAAGAATTTTCAGACAAGGAAATCCTTATTCAGCAGGTACCTCTCATTGAGGGGGCCTATGCGGCATCAGCCTTGCTTCAGGCAGGAGCGAGTGAAGTTGAAATCTTATCACAGATAAATGAATTAACCATTCAAAAATAGAATAAAGGAAAACTATGTCAAATCAAATTAAGTATAAATGGGCTAGTCTTGGGACGGGTGTTATTGCCAATGAGTTGGCACAGGCTTTAGAGGCTCTAGGTGGTAAACTCTATTCCGTTGCAAATCGTACCTATGATAAGGGAGTGGCCTTTGCTGAAAAATACGGCATTGAAAAGGTTTATCAAGAGATTGATGAAGTGTTTAAAGATCCTGAAGTGGATATTATCTACATTTCAACGCCTCACAATACGCATATCAATTTTCTTCGCAAGGCACTCGCAGCAGGTAAACACGTCCTCTGTGAAAAATCTATCACCTTAAATAGTGAGGAATTGGCAGAAGCTATCCAACTCGCCGAAGAAAATCATGTCAAACTGGCAGAAGCCATGACTATTTTCCATATGCCTATCTATCGAAAACTATCTGAAATCGTGGAAAGTGGTAAGTTAGGGCCTCTCAAGGTTATTCAGATGAACTTCGGTTCTTATAAAGAATATGACATGACCAACCGCTTTTTCAATCGTAATCTGGCTGGTGGTGCCCTACTTGATATCGGAGTATATGCCCTATCCTTTGTGCGTTGGTTTATGACCTCACAACCGACAGAGATGGTTTCACAGGTTAAATTAGCTCCCACTGGTGTTGATGAGCAAGCGGGTATTCTTCTTACCAATGCAGAAGGGGAAATGGCAACAGTGACACTGAGTCTTCATGCCAAACAACCTAAACGTGGCACTATCGCTTATGACAAGGGCTATATCGAACTTTACGAATACCCACGTGGGCAAAAGGCAGTCATCACCTATACAGAAGATGGCTCACAAGAAGTCATCGAGGCCGGAGAAACCGCCAAAGCCCTCCAGTATGAGGTCCTAGACATGGAAGCAGCTGTTGCAGGCGAGGACGATCATAGCTACCTCAATTACAGCCGAGATGTCATGGAACTTATGACTCAACTCCGCAAAGACTGGGGCTTGGTCTACCCAGAAGAAGAGTAGCGATTAGATGATAAACAAGACCAGTATAATGTCCTGACTACAAAAGATAGACAGTCTCTTAAAAGGATTTAGCCCTGCATAAGATAGGAATAGGTCCATTTAACCGATTCTATATAAATACATTTATGTCAAAGGAGAAAGACATGAGAAATTTTGCAAGTCCGTCACGTTACATTCAAGGTGAAAATGCCT
This sequence comes from Streptococcus sp. CCH5-D3, assembly GCF_001556435.1. NCBI lineage: Bacteria > Bacillati > Bacillota > Bacilli > Lactobacillales > Streptococcaceae > Streptococcus > Streptococcus sp. CCH5-D3. Next base: position 115,854 of record NZ_LSIW01000097.1, on the reverse strand, counting down.
TATTTGAAAATGCAAAAGCCATTTCAGAATTGGGAACTCATCCTGTTTTACTATGTGACTCAGTAGTTTATGATATTGTAGGTAAACGTTTCGAAGAATACCTTGTTCAAAATGGACTCACAGTTGTACCAGTCTTCTTTAATGGAGAAGCATCGGATAATGAAATTAATCGTGTGGTCAGCCTAGCCAAAGAAGAAGGCTGTGATTTAGTTATTGGACTCGGTGGTGGTAAGACTATCGATAGTGCTAAAGCTATTGCAGACCTTTTACAATCGTCAGTTGTTATTGCCCCAACTATCGCATCTACAGATGCTCCAGTTTCAGCTTTGTCTGTTATCTATACTGACGAGGGTGCCTTTGAGCGCTATATCTTCTATTCTAAGAACCCAGAGTTGGTTTTGGTGGATAGTAAAGTGATCTCTCAAGCACCAAAACGTTTGTTAGCATCTGGTATTGCAGATGGCTTAGCAACTTGGGTAGAAGCTCGAGCAGTTATGCAAGCCAACGGAAAAACTATGCTAGGTAAACACCAAACTCTAGCAGGGGTTGCCATTGCTGAACGCTGTGAAGAGATTCTTTTTGCAGATGGTCTACAAGCCATGGCCGCTTGTGAAGCTAAAGTGGTAACGCCTGCCCTAGAAAATATTATTGAAGCTAATACCCTTCTTAGTGGTATTGGATTTGAAAGTGGTGGTTTGGCTGCTGCTCATGCCATCCATAATGGTTTCACAGCTCTCACTGGCGATATTCACCATTTGACTCATGGTGAAAAAGTAGCCTACGGAACTCTTGTGCAATTGTTCTTAGAAAATCGTCCAAAAGAAGTTTTGGATAAATACATTCGCTTCTATCAACAAATTGGCATGCCAACTACTCTTAAAGAAATGCATCTTGAAAATGCAAGCTATGAAGATCTTCTCAAGGTTGGTCAACAAGCGACTATTGAAGGAGAAACTATCCATCAAATGCCATTTGAAGTGAAAGCCTCTGATATTGCGCAAGCCATCGTTGCTGTAGATGCTTATGTTCATGGATTAGCCTAAGTAAATTTGGTCTTTTGTAGGGAAAGTGCCACCATTCCCGTATAGGAATATTATCCCCCTCAGGCACTTATCCCAACAGGATAGACAAATTGTTATAGGAAAGGGTTCAGTTCTGTATTAGATAGGACTGAGCCCTTTTTACTATTAAAAAACCAATATTTCCAAAGTCCCTCAAAGCGGTTTAAGAACTTTTGAAAACATAAAACATTTTCAAGAAATCTTGATTTAACAGTCATTTCCTTGTGTAAGTGTTTCAAAAGGTGTATACTATAAATGAAAAGATAGGAAAAGGAGATGACTAGTGGCTAGTATTACAATCGAAGCGAGCAAGGTAGCTAGAAAGAGTCCTATTCGCGTAGACAGTAGTCTTGTGGGGACAGTTTCTGGAGTGGAAGACGTGAGCGTTTCCCTACCATCGTCAAAAGCTCGTTTGAGTGTCGGAAAATTGGGTTACAAGTCTAACACTATTACGGTGGAGGATGGGCAAATTGTCCGTGTTACTAGCAATTTTCTAAATCGCTTTATAGCGATAGCGCCATTGTTACTTTATCTTGTTGGAGGTCGTTACCTCCCACTTGTTGCTGTCCTATCTACTATAATTTTGCTTTTTAGCTTACCTTTTCTCAAGTTAGAAATCGTAGGCTGATTAGAATCGGGAGTGGCTTAGCCCTCTGTTTGATACCTTTAACTCACTTTTTCATAATAATGCTAGGCCACTCCCTTTTCATTGGGAACGGGTCGAGAAGAGAAAGTGGGTTATCAAAAAGGGAACTCGATAGAGTTTCCCTTTTTTTCTTTCTCCAGCTAAAGTGATTTCGAAAAGACCCCAGTTGGTAAAACTGAGGTCTTTCTTGTTTTAAATCATGAATTACTTACGGTACAATTTGTCGTATTGATAGTAAGGATCGAAGGTCACATTGATACCGAGCTTACGAAGAACATTTTTGTCTTCATCGGTTAGAATGATGGTTGAGTGGGCTTCAGACCCCTTGAGGTTACCTAGTTCCTCCATGGCACGGGCCGCATCCGCATTGTTAGCAGCTGTGATGGCCAAGGCAATGAGGATTTCGTTTGAGTGGAGGCGAGGGTTACGGCTACCTAAATGGTCAATTTTCAGACCTTGGATAGGTTTAACCACCTCAGGCTCGATAAGTTTAGTATCCTTATCAATACCTGCAGAAGTCTTGATAGCGTTGATCAAAGCAGCCGCAGTTGGACCAAAGAGTTCTGAATTTTTACCAGTGACGATTTGACCATTTGGCAATTCAAGTGCAAGAGCAGAACCACCTGTTTCTTCAGCCTTAGCGCGTGCTGCAACGACCACTTGACGATCTTCAGGAGTGATGCCAAGATCATTCATGAGCAACTCAATCTTCTTGACAGCAGTTTCAGGAACACGTTCATTTTTGAAATCAAGTACAGTTTGATAGTAGCGACGGATGATTTCTTGTTTAGAAGCTTCTTTGGCAGCTTCGTCATCTGTAATAGCAAAACCAACCATGTTAACACCCATATCAGTAGGTGAAGCGTAAGGAGACTCACCAAGGATACGCTCAAGCATACGTTTGAGGACTGGGAAAATCTCGATGTCACGGTTGTAGTTTACTGTAGTCTTGCCATAAGTTTCCAAATGGAATGGGTCAATCATATTGACATCATCAAGGTCTGCAGTGGCAGCTTCATAGGCCAAGTTAACTGGGTGATGAAGCGGCAAATTCCAAACTGGGAAGGTTTCAAATTTAGCATAACCTGACTTGATACCATTGATTTGGTCGTGGTACATGTTAGACATACATGTCGCCAATTTACCAGAACCAGGACCAGGAGCAGTAACGACGATAAGGTTACGGCTAGTCTTGATATAATCGTTTTTCCCCATACCCTCAGGTGAAATGATATGGTTCATATCCGTTGGGTAGCCCTTGATAGGGTAGTGGATGTAAGACGTGATGCCATTTTTTTCCAATTGGTTACGGAAAGCATCGGCTGCAGGTTGACCAGAATACTGCGTAATAACAACAGAACCCACATAGATATTGAGCTCGTTGAACTTATCAATCAGACGAAGGACCTCTTGGTCGTAGGAAATGCCAAGGTCACCTCGAGCCTTAGAATGCTCGATATTGCTAGCATTGATGGCAATGACCACTTCGACCTGATCTTTGAGCTCTTGAAGGAGCTTGATTTTATTGTCAGGTTCATAACCAGGAAGGACGCGGGCAGCGTGGAAATCTTCCAACATCTTACCACCAAACTCCAAGTAGAGCTTGCCGTCAAACTGGTTAATGCGATCCAAAATATGGTCGCGTTGCAGATTCAAATACTGTTCAGAACTAAAAGCTTGTTTCTTCATAAATAAAAATACCTCTGAGAAAAATTATATCAAATGCCGAGGGTAAATGCTATTAGCGGGAGACGATTTATGGGAGAAAAAGAGGTGAAGTCAATCATGAAACGTATTTTTTTACGATAGTCCTTTAGAGTTATTATTTAATTGGAGTTCTCATCTCAACAGTTAGATTTTTAGATAACAATCACTTTAGAATATTGAATTTCATAAAGGTTTCACATTTGTCGTCTATAATTAGGATAAGAAAAATGAAGAGTCCTCATTTATCTTTGGTGTAGCTGAGGGCCAATGTCTTAAATGGAGGTGGAAGATGGTTCTCTTACAACAGGCAGTTGCTTATATTTTCCGCAAAAAAACACGGAATTTTATCCTTTTTCTTATTTTATTTTTGATATTATCTTGCTTGTATTTTTGTTTTTCTCTTATGCAAGTTGGTGGAGGAATGGAGGCACAAATCAGGAAGTCAAGTGGGGCAAGTTTTGATCTGGTAAGTAAAGAAAGAGGGAGTGCATTCTCCTGGAAAGAGGGGGAAAAGATTAGTCATCTATCTGATGTAATGACAACGATACCTGAATATATAAGTCCAGTACGACTAATCGATAAGAAGGTCGTTACAGGAAAACAAACGGTGGAACGTGATGACCTTGATAATGAGGCTAATCAAGCCTTGGGAGCCACTTTCACTAAGGGAACAAGACAAAGTGTTGATTTTAGGAGTGGTGCTTTTCAACTCCTTAAGGGAAAGCACTTATCTGCTAAAGGTCAAATTATGATTCATGAATCGCTTGCTAGAAAAAATAAGCTAAGCGTCGGAGACAAGCTGACCTTGTCCAATTTTCAGGTGACTGAAAATAGAGCTAAGAAAATGAGCTTTGATATCGTTGGTATTTTTTCTGGCAAGAAGGAGGAGACATTTACTGGAATGTCCTCAGATTTAAGTGAAAATCAAGTCTTCCTCCATTATGAGGACTCTAGCCAGCTGCTTAATTTGACTGATAAGTTAGTGACAAAATTATCCTTTGGTATTAAGAATCCAGATAGAATCGACCAAGTCATTAAACAAGTGGAACAATTAGATATCGATTGGTATCGTCTACGTTTGGACGAGGACCGAAAGTCTTTTGACTCCTTGAAGGAATCGTCTCAAGCGCTACAAGAAATAGTCAGAACGATGATGATTAGTTTAATTGTTACTGGAGCAGGTATCCTCTCGTTTTTAATGGCACTATGGACGCGTGAGAGAAATCATGAGATAGGTATTCTTTTAGCAATTGGGAAGAGCAAGGGACGCATTTTTGCTCAATTTCTTATGGAGATATTGTTGGTGTCCCTTATGTCTTTGCTACCAGCCCTTGCTATTGGACGACTACTAAGTCGACTGTTTTTGCAAGAATTTATAGGACAGCAAGGACAGCAGCAGGCTCTTCAGTTATTAGATCAAATTCCTCAGGGACTACCTTTAGGGCTATCTTATCTATGTCTTCTAGTCTTGGTAATATTATCACTCGGTGTGACAACAGGTCTCATTTGGCGCAAAACTCCAAAAGAAATCTTATCTAATATGAGTTAAGGAGAAAGGAACACTATGTTAGAACTCAAAGATGTTACGTATAGTTATCAAAATAAAAGTGAAGCTATCTTCTCGAAGGTGAATTATCGTTTCGAGAAAGGTAAATTTTATAGTATTATTGGGCAATCTGGAGCGGGAAAAACGACCTTACTTTCCCTTTTGGCAGGTCTTGATTATCCCAAGAAGGGGCAGGTCTTGTTTAACGGAGAAAATATCAAGAAAAAAAGCTCTAGTTATCATCGTAGACACCATGTTGCCCTTGTTTTTCAAAATTACAATCTCATTGATTATCTTACACCTTTAGAAAATGTACGACTTGTTAATAAAAATGCTGATAAGAAGATACTTTCTGAATTGGGATTAGATGAAAAACAAATTAATCGAAATGTCCTGCAACTATCAGGTGGGCAACAACAACGCGTAGCTATTGCACGGGCTTTGGTTTCAGAGGCTCCGATTATCTTAGCAGATGAACCGACAGGAAATCTAGACGACGAAACTGCCAAGGATATTATTGCTATCCTTAAAAGAATGGCCTTAGATCGCCAAAAATGTGTTATAGTTGTCACGCACAGTAAGGAAGTTGCTCAGGCATCTGATGTGGTTTTAGAGTTGAAGAAGAAACAACTCATAGAAAAGAAAAAATAAAGAAAGGACTCTTATGTTTCGAAACGCTTTTGCATATATTACACGAAAATGGTCAAAGTCACTATTACTGTTAACTATTATTCTTTTGATGAGTACTCTTAGTTTGTTAGGACTTGCTATGCGAAGTGCAACCCAAGAAGCTGCATCCAAGAGTCTAGGGGCAATTACCAATAGTTTTTCAATGCAGATTAATCGTAACACGAATCCTGGAACTCCTCGAGGGGCTGGAAATCTTAAGGGAGAAGATATTAAAAAGATTAGTGAGACTAAAGGAATTGTTTCGACTATTAAACGGATAAATGGTATTGGTGATTTACTAGATTATGAGATTATTGAAACAGAGCAAACGCTACAAAATCAATCGCCAGAACGTGCTAAAAATTTTAAGTCTACCTTGATGTTGACAGGAGTCAATGACTCATCAAAAGAAGATAAATTTGTTTCAGGTGCTTATAAACTAGTTGAAGGAGAACATCTAACCGATAAGGACCATAATCAAATCTTGATGCACGAAGATTTAGCTAAAAAGAATGGTCTTAATGTAGGAGATAAAGTAAAGCTTAAATCTAATCTCTATGACGCTGATAACGAAAAAAGGGCTGATGAAACAGTAGAAGTGACTATCAAAGGTTTATTTTCTGGTCAAAATAAAGCAGCCGTTACCTATGCTCAGGAGTTGTATGAAAACACCCTCATCACTGATCTAGATACAGTAGCAAAACTCTATGGTAATACTGTAGAAACTGCCACTTATGAGGATGCCACTTTCTTTGCTAAAGGCGATCAAAATCTTGATTCCTTGATAGCAAAGATTAAAAAGTTGAATATTAACTGGTCCCTCTACGATCTTGTTAAGAGCTCGTCAAATTACCCTGCTTTACAGAAATCTATTCTTGGGATGTATCGTGTGGCAAATCGTATGTTTATTGGAAGTCTCATTTTTACAAGTTTATTGCTAACCCTTCTGTTAATTTTATGGTTAAATGCTCGTCGTAGAGAAGTTGGTATCTTTTTGTCCTTGGGACTTAAAAAGACACAGGTTGCGGGTCAATTTTTAATAGAATTGCTGATGATTGCCTTACCAGCCTTTCTTTTGTCATATGGTTTAGCTAGTTTCTTTGCCGAAAAAGTTGGTAATACAGTCCTTTCCAATGTAACAGAAGGTATCAATAAGCAAATGACCAAAGAATCTCTAGCTGCAAATCTTGGTGGAGGGGCTGAGGCAGAAAGCTTCAGTAAGACTCTAACTCAGATTCACATGACAGTCCAACCTAAGCAACTTTTGGTAGTCATTCTAGTCGGTGGATTTATTTTAAGCTTGGTATCCTTGATTTCTTCTCGCTGGCTTCTTCACAAGAAACCCAAGGACCTCTTAGTTGATGTTGAATGATAAGTTTGCTGCACCTATAAAAAACGGTATAATGGAAGAAAGAGACCATATATAGATTAAAAGGATAATGTATGAAGATACTAATCGTAGAAGATGAAGTCCTGATTCGAGAAGGGATGAGCGACTATCTCATGGAATGTGGCTATGAGGTCTTTGAAGCAGGCGATGGGCAGGAGGCCCTGGACCTCTTTCACAGAGAGATACCAGATCTAGTCTTGCTGGACATCCAGCTCCCTATCCTCAATGGCTTGGAAGTCCTCAAGACCATCCGCAAGACTAGCTCAGTCCCTGTCCTCATGCTGACGGCCTTCCATGATGAGGACTATAAGTTGACGGCCTTTGGAGAGTTGGCAGATGGCTACCTGGAAAAACCCTTCTCCTTGTCCCTCTTGAAGGTCCGTATCGAAGCTATTTTTAAAAAGCTCCAGCCTTCCCGGGTCTTCACCTATGGAGAGGCACGGGTCGACTTTGAGAGCTACACAGCTAGCATAGCTGGGCAAGCTATTTCCATGAACGCCAAGGAGTTGGAAATCTTGGAATACCTGCTCCAGCATGAAGGCAAGGCCCGGACCCGATCTCAGATCCTTGATGCCGTCTGGAAGGAGACTGAGGAGATACCTTTTGACCGGGTGATCGATGTCTATATCAAGGAACTACGAAAAAAACTAGAGCTGGACTGTATCGTAACGGTACGCAATGTCGGTTACAAATTGGAGAGACCATGACCAAACGGAGTATCTTTGCAAAAATCTTTCTGATTACCTTTGCCCTTTTTAGTAGCTTAGTCATCCTTCTACATGCTTCGGTTTACTTTATTTTTCCATCGTCCTATATCGAGTCCCAGCGCCAGACGATTTTGAAGAAATCGCAAGCCCTGGCTAAGAGTTTCCAGGGGCAGGAAGAAGGGACCATTGAGTCGGTCATCGACCTTTATTCCAAGACCAATGATATCAAGGTCTCGATTAAGGGCAAGGAAAAACAAAATGCCCTAGAGGTCAAGGATGACCTGCTCGTGAACCCTGACAGCCAGAATAATTCCCTGGTGATTGAAGAGCGAAAGATTCAGACCAAGGAAGGGAAAGACTTAACCTTGCAATTCTTAGCGACCGTCGATTCGCAAAAGGAAGCGCGGGACATTAGTCTGGGCTTTCTTCCCTATAGTCTCCTTGCTTCCTTTGTTCTATCGCTGATTGCCTCCTATCTCTATGCCCGCATGATTTCTGCTCCGATCCTTGAGATCAAGCAGATGACCAAGCGGATGAAGCGGCTGGATCGGACAGCCAGTCTTCCTATTCACTCGCAGGATGAGATCGGTGTCCTTAAGCAACAGATCAACGACCTCTATCATCATCTCCTAGAGGTGATCGACAATCTAGAGCAGCAGAAACAGGAAAATCTGAAGTTGGAGCAGATGAAGGTGGAATTCCTACGGGGGGCCTCGCATGAGCTCAAGACGCCTCTGGCCAGCTTGAAGATTATCCTAGAAAATATGCGAGATAAAATTGGTCGCTACAAGGATCGGGACCGCTACCTATTAGTTTCTCTTGACATCGTCGATGAGATGAACCAGATTGTCCTAGAGATCCTGTCTTTATCTTCTGTTCAAGAATTAGGTGGTGATAAGGAGTGGATTCAGTTAGATGATGTGGTAAATCGCATACTCACTCAAAATCAAGTGTTGGTTGAGAATCGCTCCCTATCAATTGACAATTATCTTCCGGCAACTAGTATTTTCATGAATTTACCTATTTTGAAATTGGTTCTCTCAAATATCATCAGTAATGCAGTCAAGCATTCTGATAAGGGTGGAGTGATTCGAATAGGTTTAGAAAATGAAGGAACTGATTTTGTCATTGAAAATACGAGTGTATCTAAAGAAAATATTTCAACTAAAGCTCAGTCTAAGAAAGAAGGAGGATTAGGCCTTTTTGTGGTCAAATACCTTTTAGAGCATGAGGAACTTAGCTATAGATTTGAAGAAAGTTCTACGGGGAGGCGCTTTGTTATGGTCTTGCCCAAAAAGTAAAAAGCGATGGTTAAGCTATTAACCATCGTTTTTTTTGTATTGTTAAAATAAGCAAAGGCTAACCTTACATTTCAACTCTATTATTTTTCAATATTACCAAAAGTTTAAGGAGTCTGGAGTATAGGTCATTGAAATGTTTTAAACAGCAAAAGAAAACGCTTGCATAACTTCTAGAAAAACGTAAAATAGAACTATCAGACTCACGATAATAATAACTACGAGGAGTAGAATCATGCAAAAATACTGGTGGCACAAGGCTACGATTTATCAAATTTACCCCAAGTCATTCATGGATTCCAACGGTGATGGCATCGGTGACCTCAAGGGGATTACAAGTAAGTTAGACTATCTTCAAAAGCTAGGGATTACAGCCCTTTGGCTCTCGCCTGTTTATGATAGCCCGATGGACGACAATGGTTATGATATTGCTAACTATGAGGCTATTGCGGATATTTTTGGGGATATGAATGACATGGATGAACTTTTGGCGGAGGCCAAGAAGCGTGATATCCGAATTATCATGGATCTGGTGGTGAACCATACGTCTGATGAGCATGCTTGGTTTATTGAAGCGCGTGAAAATCCAGAAAGTCCTGAACGTGATTTCTACATCTGGCGTAATGAGCCAAATGAGTTAACCTCAATCTTCAGTGGGTCAGCTTGGGAATATGATGAACCTTCAGGCCAATACTACCTTCATATCTTTAGTAAGAGACAGCCAGATCTAAATTGGGAAAATCCACAGCTCCGTCAGAAAATTTATGACATGATGGACTTCTGGATTGACAAGGGAATTGGTGGTTTCCGTATGGATGCGATTGACATCATCGGTAAGATTCCAGATCAAGAGATTGTCAATAATGGTCCAAAGCTCCACAACTACCTCAAGGAAATGCATCAAGCAAGCCTGACTGATCCTAATTTCTTAACGGTTGGTGAGACTTGGGGAGCGACACCTGAGATTGCCAAACAATACTCGAATCCTGACAATAAAGAGCTTTCCATGGTCTTCCAGTTTGAACATATTAGCCTTCAACATAAACCTGACGCCTCGCAATGGGAGTACGCAGAGGAACTTGATGTGCCAGCTCTCAAAGCGATTTTCAACAAATGGCAGACTGAGTTGGAATTGGGACAGGGCTGGAACTCACTTTTCTGGAACAACCACGACTTACCTCGTGTTCTCTCAATGTGGGGAGATACTGGTGCCTATCGTGAGAAGTCAGCCAAGGCCTTGGCTATTCTCCTACATCTTATGCGTGGGACACCTTACATTTATCAGGGCGAAGAAATCGGCATGACCAATTATCCTTTTCAAACGCTTGATGAGGTTAATAACATTGAGTCGCTCAACAATGCCAAAGAAGCCCTTGAAAAGGGGACACCACTGGAAGTGATTATGGACCAGATTCGGCATGTAGGACGTGATAATGCCCGAACACCAATGCAGTGGGATGTAAGTAAGAATGCTGGCTTTAGCTCAGCAGAACAAACATGGCTAGCTGTTAATCCTAACTATAAAGATATCAATGTTGCCTCAGCCCTTGCTAATCCAGATTCGATTTTCTATACCTATCAGAAACTGGTTGAGCTTCGCAAAACACAGGATTGGTTGATTGATGCCGACTTTGAACTCTTGGAGACGGTAGATAAGGTCTTTGCTTATATCCGTAGGACCCAAGATAGCAGCTACCTAGTTGTGGTTAATCTATCAGACCAAGAACAAGACTTTGATTATGATTTTGACAAAGCAGAAGTCGTCATTGCAAATACCGAACTGAAACCAATCTTAGACCAAGGCAAACTACAAGCCTGGGATGCCCTTTGTGTGAAGGTGAAATAGAAAGAATAAAATCCAGTTATCACGAAGGAGTGGTAACTGGATTTGTTCTATCTTAAAGCTCTATTTGAATTTAATTTTATGTCAGACTATTCTTTTGGAGAAGAAGTTTTATTGCAATAATTTATGTTCATCATTACAGAATACTCATGTAGCCAAAGTGAGACAATTGTTATTGTTTCGAGGTGCGATATTGACTTGGCGAGCAATCATAATGCTGTCTGAAGGCTTTTGAAAAATGCAAAGGGTCCAGATATCCTACAGAATAAGCTATAATTTTGATGGGTTGATCGGTTGTTTCTAAAAGTTCCTTGGCGCGTTTCATACGTACTTCGAGTAGGTATTCTTTTGGGGAAATTTTATGAAAATCTTTGAAGATGGAAGATAAGTAGGAGCGGTGCACACCTAGTTTATCAGCTATATATTGGATACTAATGTCCTGTGAGTTATAACCAATATCGATTAGGTGTTTGGCTTCGCGATAGAGTTTTTGACTAGGCGAGATGGTTTCTTGGTAAAGGTTTGGTGAGAGTGCATTCAACTGATGCATGAGCTCAAAAAGTTGGCTAATAACGTGCAGTTGAGATGCCTTACTTTCATCTAGCCGTTCAGCATCTTTGACAATGGTCCCTATGAAGTTGCCTAGTGCTTCGGTATGAGGGGACGACCTAAGATAAGCCGTCTCATTGATTTGTGAGAGATTAAAGTACTCATGAGATTTTATGCCACTAATCCCTAGCCAATAGTAAGACCAAGGGGTTTGAGTATCTGCAAAATAATAAGTGACTTCACCTGGTATGAGAAGGAAGAAATCTCCCTTTTGAAGGGGGATTTTTTGCTCCTTATATTCAAGGTAGCCTTTACCTTCAGTGATATAGTGAAGCACGTAGTTTTCTCGAATGGCAGGACCAAAAAACTGGTCTGGTAAACAATCTTCATAGCCATAAAAATCAAGTCGTAGGTCTAAGGTTCCTGTTTCAAGTTCAGAAAAAATGAGCATATTTTATCCTCCTTACCTAACATTTTACCATATTATAGTGACAAAATTCCATTTTAGAAAACGCATACATTATTTATAATTAAACCTGTAAATAAGGAGAACACTATGAGCATTGTTGTTAACAAAAATTATTATTACATCACTAGCAAAGATTTGTCGCTCATTATTGAAGAACATGACGGGGATCTTTTGCTAAGACACTTAGGTCGAAAGGTAAATCGCTACCATGGCTCAAATGCTGTAAATGAAAGAGATCATGCTTTTTCAGGACAGCTCAATCCAGACGTCAGAACCTATAGTTATGATACACAACGTCAAGTGGTAGGCCTGCATGGTTTGGGGGATTTTCGTCAACCGTCTTTGAAAATCCAGCATGGTGTCTCAGATGTGACACGCTTTGAATTTTCAAAAGCAGAGGTGGTCAAAGGGATTTCACTAGAAGGCAAACTTCCATATCCACATTCTTTGGAAAATGCAGAAACACTTATTTTCACCTTAGTCGATAAAGTCGCTAACTTGGAATTGAAACTCTACTATACAGTAGTTGAAGATAACAACACAATTGTAACTTATAGCGAAGTCATCAATCGTTCTGAACAAGCCGTGGTAATCCACCGAGCACTCAGCGCTATGGCTGATGTACCTGCTCGTGACTATGATGTGGTCACTCTCCAAGGTGCTTACGCTCGTGAGAAAACGGTTCGTCGCCAAAGAGTTGAGCAAGGTATCTTTAAAGTCGCTTCTAACCGTGGTGCCTCAGGTCATGCTCAGACACCAGCTTTAATTCTTTGTGATCACGAAGCAAGCGAGGGGGCAGGCGAAGCCTTGGGCTTCCAACTCATGTATAGCGGTAATTTCCAAACATTTGTTCAAAAGAGTCAAATCAATGAGGTGCGTGTAGCTATCGGAATTGAGGATGAGAACTTTGCCTGGGAACTAGCTTCAAACGAAAGTTTTGAAACACCAGTTGCTCTCATTACTTACTCCCATCAAGGTTTGACTGGACTTAGCCAAGAAAGTCAAGCCTTTGTTACAGACTACATCATTCCTAAGCAGTTTGCCCATGAGGAACGTCCGATTCTCCTAAATAACTGGGAGGCCACCTACTTTGATTTTGAAAAAGAAAAACTTCTTGAGTTAGCAGAAGATGCTAAACAAGTAGGTGTTGAACTCTTTGTCTTGGATGATGGTTGGTTTGGAAATCGTTTCGACGACAACCGTGCTCTAGGAGATTGGTTTGTCAATGAAGAAAAACTTGGTGGACCGCTTCAAGACTTGATCGAAAAAGTTCATGCCAAGGGGCTTAAGTTTGGACTTTGGTTTGAGCCTGAAATGATTTCGGTGGATAGCGATCTTTATCGAAAACATCCAGACTGGGCCATCCAAGTGCCTAATTATGGTCATACCTACTCACGCAACCAACTTATGTTGAACTTGGCTAATCCAGATGTGGTGACTTACTTGAAAGATGTCTTGGATAAGATTCTTACAGATAATGCTATCGATTATGTTAAATGGGATTATAACCGTAACATGACTAACATCGGAAATGGTGCAAACTACCTTGAAAGTCAGATGCAGAGTCATCAATACATGTTGGGACTATATGACTTGGTGGAATTCCTTACAAGTAAGCATGAGAATATTCTCTTTGAATCTTGTTCTGGTGGAGGTGGTCGAAACGACCTCGGTATGATGCGTTATTTCCCACAAGTTTGGGCGAGTGATAATACGGATGCCATTGCACGATTACCGATTCAATATGGTTCAAGCTATCTTTATCCAACCATTTCTATGGGAGCTCATGTGTCAGCTGTCCCTAACCACCAAATGGGACGCATAACACCTCTGGAAACGCGTGGAGATGTAGCTATGATGGGTAATTTAGGCTACGAATTGGATTTGACGAGCTTGACTCAGGAAGAAAAAGATGTCATTGCTGCACAAATCGCTCATTATAAGGATATTCGTCCAGTGGTTCAATTTGGTCAGCAATACCGCCTCATAAATCCTGAAGCTGGAAGCAATGAAGCAGCTGTTCAATTTAACTATGAAAATAAGGTTCTAGCAACCTATATACGAGTTCTTTCAACAGTTGAGACGGTTGAAACGACACTCAAACTGAAAAATCTCGAACAAGATGCCAACTACATGTTACAAGGAACAGGTCAAGTTTATTCTGGCGCTGAACTGATGTATGCTGGAATCACAGTCGTTCTTCCACAGGGAGACTTCCTCAGTAAACAATTTTATTTTGTCAAAGAAGATTAATAAGGAGACTAAGCAATGAAGTGGTACAAAAAACTTGCTCTGGCTGGACTAGCAACATTAGCTGTTGTGGGGCTTGCAGCCTGTCAAAAGAAGGATCAGTCAGCTGATGGTAAAGTAACAATTGAGTATTTTAACCAAAAAACAGAAATGACTGATACTCTTCAAGAAATGGTAAAGGATTTTGAAAAAGAAAACCCAAATATCCATGTCAAATTAACTACAGTTCCATCAGCTGGTATCGTCTTGAAGACACGTATCCTGTCTGGGGATGTGCCTGATATCATCCACATTTACCCACAAAATATGGACTTTCAAGAATGGGCAAAAGCTGGTTATTTCCAAGATATGACTGGTAAGGATTATTTGAAAAGAATCAAAAATAATTATGCCGAAAAGTATGCCATAAATGGCAAAATTTACAATGTTCCATTGAATGCCAATGTTTCTGGTATCTACTATAACAAGACTAAATTCAAGGAACTTGGCCTTGAAGAACCAAAAACTTTTGAAGAATTCCAAGAGATTACCAAGAAAATTAAGGATAGTGGTACATCACCATTTGCAGTTGCAGGAACAGAAGGTTGGACACTTAACGGATACCACCAATTGTCATTCATTACAACAACTGGTAGTGGAGATAAAGCAAACGATTATCTCCGTTTCTCAAAACCAAATGCTATCAAGGCAACTGACCCAACTCTAAAAGAGGATGCTAAGAAAATGGATCTTCTAGCTGAAAATGCACAAAATGGTTGGCGTGGTGCTTCCTATAATGATGCAGTTGTCGCCTTTGCCAACGGTAAAGCCTTGATGATGCCTCAAGGATCATGGGCTTTAGCGGCAGTTAAACAACAAGATCCAAAGTTTGAAATTGGTATGTTCGCCTTTCCTGGAGATAAGGCAGGACATGAGGCTACAGTGGGAGCAGGGGACTTAGCCCTCTCAGTATCAGCTAAAACAAAACATCCTAAGGAAACTGAGAAGTTTATTGAATATATGACCTCAGCTAAGGCAATGCAAAAGTATTATGATGTTGATGGTTCTCCAGTTGCCGTAGAAGGGGTGAAACAGGATCCAAAATCACCACTTGCTAATATTTCTCAACTTGCCTTCACAGATAAACACTACGTTTGGTTGGGACAACACTGGAACTCTGAAGAAGATTTCTTTAACTTGAGTGCAAGTTACTTGATGGATCAAAATATCGATAACATGGCTAATAACCTCAATGCCTTCTTCAACCCTATGAAGGCCGATCTTGACTAGGAGGAGTAATAACAAAATGCGAAAATTTTTGAATAAATATTGGGGATGGACCTTCCTCATCGTACCAATCATCTTACAAGCTGTCTTCTTTTACTTCCCTATGGTACAAGGAGCCTTCTATAGTCTCACTAACTGGACTGGTTTGACCTACAACTATAAGTTTGTCGGTCTCAATAACTACAAACTTCTCATGATCGATGGAAAATTCTTCCAAGCAATCATCTTTACCATCATCTTAACCTTGGCTTTGATTATTGGTGAAATCTTCATCGGTATGGTTGTGGCGCGTGCGCTTAATTCGAAAATTAAGGGACAAACCTTCTTCCGTGCTTGGTTCTTCTTTCCAGCAGTACTTTCTGGTTTGACTGTTTCCTTGATTTTCAAACAATTCTTTAACTATGGTCTTCCAACAATCGGTAAGGTTTTGGGTATCGGTTTCTTGCAAGACAGCTTACTCGGAACTAGCTTTGGAGCTGTCATTGCAACAATCTTTGTTCTCCTTTGGCAAGGGGTCGCAATGCCTATCATTTTATTCCTTGCAGGTCTTCAAAGTATTCCAGATGATATTCTTGAAGCTGCAGCTATTGACGGGGCTACTGCTAAACAAACCTTCTGGAAGATTGAGTTGCCATACTTGCTTCCAACAGTTTCAATGGTTTTCATCCTAGCACTTAAATCAGGGTTGACAGCTTTTGACCAAATCTTTGCACTTACAGGTGGTGGACCAAATAACGCCACAACCTCTCTAGGTCTCTTAGTTTATAACTATGCTTTCAAGAGCAACCAATACGGTTATGCTAATGCGATTGCCATTATCCTCTTCTTGATTATCGGTGTCGTATCAGTCCTACAAATCAAACTATCTAAGAAATTTGAAATTTAATGGAGGAGTATCACAAATGAAAAAAGAAGAAAAAGTAACGAATTTTTGGAAATACGCCCTCCTCGTTGTCGGTGGTATCCTCATTCTCGTACCACTCTTGGTAACAGTCTTTAGTTCCTTTAAGACTACTAAGGACATCATGAATCATTTCTTTAGCCTGCCTAATCCATTTACGCTAAGCAACTACCAGCGTTTGATTGCGGATGGTATTGGTGGTTACTTCTGGAACTCAGCAGTTATTACAATCCTCTCACTTATTGCGGTAGCAATATTCATCCCAGCAGCAGCCTACTCAATTGCTCGTAACATGTCAAAACGTAAAGCTTTCAACATCATGTATTCACTGTTGATTTTGGGAATCTTTGTACCTTTCCAAGTTATCATGATCCCAATCACTGTCATGATGAGTAAACTTGGTCTTGCTAATATGTACGGCTTGGTAATCCTTTATCTAACATATGCCATTCCACAAACCCTCTTCCTTTATGTAGGTTACATCAAAATTAGTGTGCCAGATAGTTTAGATGAAGCGGCAGAAATTGATGGTGCGGATAAGTTCACAACCTACCGTCAAATCATCTTCCCAATGCTTAAACCAATGCATGCGACAACCCTAATCATCAATGCCCTTTGGTTCTGGAATGACTTCATGCTTCCATTGTTGGTATTGAACAAAGATTCAAAAATGTGGACGCTTCCACTCTTCCAATACAACTATCAAGGGCAATACTTCAACGATTATGGACCAAGTTTCGCATCATACATCGTAGGTATCATTACCATCACAATCGTTTACCTTATTTTCCAAAAGAATATCATTTCAGGAATGAGCAACGGTGCAGTAAAATAAGCTATTTAGACACTAGCCCAACTCAATAAAATATAACAGTAACAATCAAAGAAAGAATCACTCAGATAAAGGGAGAAAACAATGGTCGAATTAAACCTTAACCACATCCACAAAAAATACCCAAATGCTACACATTATGCAGTAGAAGATTTTAACCTCAATATCAAAGATAAAGAGTTCATCGTCTTTGTCGGACCATCAGGGTGTGGTAAATCAACAACACTTCGCATGGTCGCAGGACTTGAAGACATCACTGAGGGGCAATTGAAAATCGATGGTGAAGTCGTTAACGACAAATCACCTAAAGATCGTGACATCGCTATGGTCTTCCAAAACTACGCTTTGTACCCACATATGACAGTTTACGATAACATGGCATTTGGTCTTAAATTACGTAAATATAGCAAGGAAGAAATTGATAAACGTGTTCGTGAAGCAGCAGATATTCTTGGACTTAAAGAATTTTTGGAACGTAAACCAGCTGACCTTTCAGGTGGACAACGCCAACGTGTAGCCATGGGACGTGCCATCGTTCGTGACGCCAAAGTCTTCCTCATGGACGAACCTCTCTCAAACTTGGATGCTAAACTTCGTGTGTCAATGCGTGCTGAAATCGCTAAAATTCACCAACGTATCGGTTCAACAACAATCTATGTTACACACGACCAAACTGAAGCTATGACCTTGGCTGACCGTATCGTCATCATGAGTTCAACAAAAAATCCTGATGGTTCAGGAACAATCGGACGTGTGGAACAAATCGGTACACCTCAAGAACTTTATAACACTCCAGCTAATAAATTTGTAGCCGGCTTCATCGGTAGCCCTGCTATGAACTTCTTCGAAGTCACTGTTCACGACGATAAGATTGTGAGTGATAGTGGGTTTGAGCTTGAAGTACCACTTGGTCAACTTAAAATTTTGAAAGACAAAGGTTACCTTGGTAAGAAAGTCATCTTTGGTATCCGTCCAGAGGATGTTACCAGTGAACTTGTTGCTCGTGAAGCCTATCCAAATGCTACAGTAGAAGCAGAAGTGAATGTCGCTGAACTCCTCGGAGCTGAAACGATGCTCTACGTCAAAATCGGTCATGATGAGTTCGCAGCCCGTGTTGATGCTCGTGACTTCCACAATCCAGGCGAAAAAGTTACCTTGACATTCAATGTTGCTAAAGGACACTTCTTCGATGTAACTACTGAAAAAGCTATTCGATAAAACTGTTTGAAAATTGTCCTCTGATAGAGTAAAAATGTCCTGACGATTGTCCAAGGCAAACTATCAGGTGGCAATTTTCTTTGAAAACTGATATAAGGAGACAAGTATGTATGATTTAGAAAAGCCTTTACCTTTGGAAGAAAAAGCAATTGATGTGCTTACAGTGGGAGAGGTTTTAGTAGACATGATTGATCTTGAAGGGAGTTATCATCCTTTCTTTGGAGGCTCCCCTGCTAATATCGCCATGAACGTCAAAGCCTTAGGGGGACGCTCAGCTTTGGTAGCTGCTGTGGGTAAAGACCGTATGGGCGAGTTTTTGAAAGAGACTATCAACCAGCGTGGCCTAACCGATGGCATTATTCAGGAAAACAAGGCATCTACCAGTATGGTTTTGGTCAATAAAACGACTGGCACACCGATTCCTATCTTTTATCGTGGTGCTGATTACCAGCTGGATTACACTAACGAATTGAAAGAACTGGCTTCTGAAAGCAAGATTCTTCATTTCTCATCATGGCCAATTTCTCAAGAGCACTCTCGTCAAACCATTGAAAGTTTGATTGAACAAGCCAAAGCAGAAGGAACCTTGATTTCCTTTGACCCTAACTATCATCCTGCCCTCTGGCAAGAAGGACATGACGGTATTGACTACATAAAAGAGTTGATTAAACATGTAGATATTATCAAACCTTCTGAAGATGATGCCGAACGCATTTTTGGACCTGACACTGTTGACAATCAAATCAAGAAATTCCTGGATTTGGGTGCTAAACTGGTCGTCATGACACTTGGCAAAGATGGTCTAGTTGTTGCTAATAAAGAGCAAATGGTTCGTAGAAAAACCAAAGCCACAAAAGTTGTCGATGCGACAGGTGCAGGCGATGCTTTCTGGTCAGGCTTCTACACAGGGCTTTGTAAAGGAAAAACAATTCTAGAAGCTGTAGACGATGGCAGTCGTACCTCAGCCTATAAATTACAGTATGTTGGAGCAGTCGTTGAATTGCCAACATTGGAAAAATTGGAGGATGTATTCAATGGTTAAAAATAAGGTACAACTCATTACCTATCCAGATTCACTTGGTGGAAATTTAAAAGCACTTAAATCAAATCTAGATACTTACTTTCCAAACCTTTTTGAAGGTGGAATCCACATTCTGCCACCCTACCCTTCTTCAGGGGACCGTGGTTTTGCACCATTAACCTATTTTGAAATCGATCCTCAGTTTGGTGACTGGGAGGATATGAGAAATCTTGCAGAGGATTACGATATTCTTCTTGATATCATGGTTAACCACATTTCTCAAAAATCTCCATATTTCCAAGATTTCTTGAAAAATGGCCGTGATTCTCAATATGCTGATTATTTCTTGACGCTTGAAAAAATTTGGGAAGATGGTGTCCCAGTTCAATCTGATATTGATCAAATGTTCTTGCGTCGCAAAGTACCGTATTCAGAGTTCATTATTGAAAAGACTGGTGAAGTAGAAAAAGTTTGGACAACTTTTGGTAAAACAATCCCATCTGAACAAATTGACTTGGATGTACACTCAGAGCAAGTAAAACAACTGTTTGTCGATATTTTTAAACATTTCCATGACAATGGGGTTAAGATTATTCGACTAGATGCTGTCGGCTATGTTTTGAAAAAACTTGGAACATCATGTTTCTTTGTAGAGCCTGATATCTATGATTTCCTTGACTGGATTCTTGATGTGGCGAAATCTTACGATATTGCCCTCTTACCAGAGGTGCACGCCCATTATTCTATTCAATACAAATTGGCAGAGCATGGTTGCTGGATTTATGACTTTATCTTGCCGTACCGTATTTTTGAGGCTCTTAGTAATGAAGAATCTAAGTTTCTTGTTGATTATCTTCAAACACGTCCACATGGTCAATTTACGATGCTTGATTGCCATGATGGCCTTCCGGTCAAACCAGACTTAGATGGACTTATAGATAGTAAAGATGCTCGTAAGTTGGTTGACTTGGCTTTAGATCGAGGTGCTAACCTCAGTCTTATCGTATCGGATGAGCATAAGGATGAGGATGGTTTTGATGTCCATCAAATTCGCTCAACGATTTATTCTCTCTTTGGTGAAGATGATGATACTTACCTCGCTGCACGAGCTCTACAAGTCTTCGCACCAGGTATTCCACAAATCTACTATGTTGGTTTACTCGCAGGTAAGAACGATGTTGAAGCAGTCGAAGCACGAGGCGATGGTCGTGAAATCAACCGCCATAATTTTGATGAAAAAGAAATCGCAGCAGCGGCAGAAACTGAAGTGGTTAAACGTTTAGTTAACCTTATCCGCTTCCGAAATCAACACCCAGCCTTCGAAGGTGATTTTACTGCACAAGCTCCAAGTCCGACCGAATTGCTACTCTCTTGGGAAAATGGTGCTGAACGTGCAAGTTTAACTATTGACTTGAAAGCTAAAACTGGACGTGTGGCTTACACGGAAAATGGTCAGGAAAAAGTCTTCACAATTTAATTATGTTATCCTTGTTATCGATAATCGATAACAGATATATATGAAAGTTCTCCCCTATCTCCAGGAGAACTTTTTCAAAATAAAAAACGAAAACGCTTGCACAAATAGATAAGAAGCGTAAAATAAAACTAGAAATGAAAAATGCTTACCTTAACTCAAGAAAGTTAATCTGGATAGTAAGCAGTCAAAATAACTAAAGAATGATTTTCGAAAGGAAGACAAGTATGCAAAAACACTGGTGGCATAAAGCTACGATTTATCAAATTTACCCTAAATCATTCATGGATTCCAATGGTGATGGTATCGGTGATCTCAAGGGGATTACAAGTAAACTAGATTATCTTCAAAAACTCGGAATTACAGCCCTATGGCTTTCGCCTGTCTATGACAGTCCAATGGATGACAATGGCTATGATATTGCTAACTATGAGGCTATTGCAGATATTTTTGGAGACATGAGTGACATGGATGAGCTTTTGGCGGAAGCCAAGAAGCGTGATATTCAAATTGTTATGGACTTGGTGGTTAACCATACGTCTGATGAGCATGCATGGTTCATCGAAGCGCGTGATAATCCAGAAAGTCTTGAACGAGATTTCTACATCTGGCGAGACAAACCTAATGAGTTAGTGTCTATCTTTAGTGGCTCCGCTTGGGAATATGATGAGACCTCAGGCCAATATTATCTGCATTTCTTTAGTAAGAAACAGCCAGACCTCAACTGGGAAAATCCACGGTTGCGCCAGAAAGTTTATGACATGATGAATTTCTGGATTGATAAGGGAATCGGTGGTTTCCGCATGGATGTGATTGATATGATTGGTAAGATCCCAGATCAACTGATTGATACAAACGGTCCAAAACTTCACGATTATATCAAGGAGATGAACCAGGCAAGCTTTGGAAAGCACGACCTTCTAACCGTTGGTGAAACCTGGGGAGCAACACCGGAAATTGCTAAACAGTATTCAAATCCAGATAATCAAGAACTTTCCATGGTTTTCCAGTTTGAACATATTGGACTTCAGCATAAGCCAGATAGCCCTAAATGGGAGTATGAGAAGGAGTTGGATGTTTCAGCACTTAAGGCTATTTTTAATAAATGGCAAACCGAGTTAGAGTTGGGACAAGGTTGGAACTCACTTTTTTGGAATAACCATGATCTGCCTCGTATTCTCTCAATGTGGGGAGATACTGGTGTCTATCGTGAGAAGTCAGCCAAGGCCTTGGCTATCCTCCTTCATCTGATGAGAGGAACACCTTACATTTATCAAGGTGAAGAAATCGGCATGACCAATTATCCTTTTAGAACTTTGGAAGAATTGAATGACATTGAATCTCTCAACTATGCCAAAGAAGCTCTCGAAAAAGGGGCAGCGATAGAAGTTATCATGGACCAAATCCGTCAAGTGGGTCGTGACAATGCTCGAACACCAATGCAATGGGATACGTCTAAAAATGCTGGATTTAGCATATCGGATAAGACTTGGTTACCTGTTAATCCAAACTATAAGGACATAAATGTTGAATCAGCCCTTGCCAATCCAGAATCAATTTTCTATACATATCAGAAGCTCGTAGAGCTTCGTAAGACTCAAGATTGGTTGGTAGATGCTGACTTTGAACTCTTGGAGACAACTGACAAAGTCTTTGCTTACATTCGGAAAACTAAAGATAGCAGTTATCTGGTTGTAGTCAACCTATCGGACCAAGAACAAGACTTCTGTTATGATTTCGAAAGAGCAGAAGTTGTCATTGCAAATACCGAATTAGAGCCAATTACAGACCAAGGCAAACTCCAAGCCTGGGATGCTATTTGTGTGAAGATGAAATAAAAAGAAAAGTGGTTGCCAACTAACTGTTGGCGACCACCTTTTGTCTATTAAATGATTGTTATTTCGTACTTTCTCTCAGAGTCAGTTTAGTGCCCAACATAGTAAGTGTCGGGATTTCTCTTGGAGCCAAGACTTGTTTATTGAGGACATCCATGGCAGTTCGTCCCATTTCTTCGGTATAAACAGTAACACTAGAAAGTGGCGGATAAACTTGTTTGGCTAGACTGGTGTCATTAAAGGAGATAATCTGGATATCTTCTGGGACATTAATGCCATTTTCCTGAAGGGCTCTAAGAGCACCGATAGCCAGACTGTCACTAGCTGCAAAGTAGGCATCTGGTAGGGGTGTACCACTTGCTATTTTAGAGGCTAAAAGGTCATAGCCAGATCGAACTGTAAAATTACCTGAAAGAATCAAAAGAGGGTCATAGATGCTCTTTTCAATACAGTAGTTACGATAAGAACGTAAACGAGGCTCCGGAACGATTTCAGTTGAATCCGTTGTTTTTTCTTGCCCTGTTAAAAGACCGATGCTCTTACACCCTTGCTCAGTGAGATAACTTAGTGCCGTTTGAACAGCATTTTCAAAGTCAGTTGTCACACAAGGATGTCCCTGAAGTAGGGTATCACTATCTACAAAGACCAGTGATCTACCCAATGATTCCAATTCAGTAATCTGTTCACGACTAAACTTTCCGATACAAAGTATACCTATGACTTCTTCAGCGAGACTAAAAGGAATGTCATTGAAATAACGAAGCATCTCGTAGTCGAGTTCCTGAGCCCTTTTTTCAATGCCGAGTCGAATATTATAATAGTAGATGTCATCTAATTCGTCTTCCTCACTTACCCATTGGATAATTGCCACTTGATGTTTTTCTTTTTTCAAGTTTCCGATTTTCTTATGTTTGGTATATCCGATTTCATCTGCCGCAGTTAAAATACGGTGCCTGGTTTCTTCAGTAACGGAGAGGTTTTCATCTTGGTTGAGAACACGTGAAACAGTTGCGATTGATACATCAGCCAATTTTGCGATATCTTTTAATGTAGCCATATTGTTCTCCTTTCATCCAAAGTATATCATAAATTCTAAAATTTTACCTATTTTTTACTAAAAAAACAGTAAAAATATTGATTTTCCTTGTGAAAGGGGTTACACTGTTAGTGTAAAAAAGAATAAGCGAGGTACATCCTATGAAGACATCACAGTTAAGAGAAAAGTTTAAAGAAGTTTTTGGTGTAGAAGCAGAACATACTTTCTTTTCTCCAGGTCGTATTAATTTGATTGGTGAACACACTGACTACAACGGTGGACATGTGTTCCCAGCAGCTATTACCTTAGGTACTTACGGAGCGGCCCGTAAACGTGATGACAAAGTTTTGCGTTTCTTCTCAGGTAACTTTGAAGATAAGGGAATCATCGAAGTACCACTTGAAAATCTTCGTTTTGAAAAAGAACACAACTGGACAAACTATCCAAAAGGTGTTCTTCATTTCTTGCAAGAAGCTGGTCATACGATTGATTCAGGTATGGATATTTACATCTATGGTAACATTCCAAATGGATCAGGCTTGTCATCATCATCATCTTTGGAATTGTTGATTGGTGTTATTGCTGAAAAACTTTATGACCTTAAATTGGAACGCCTTGACTTGGTTAAAATCGGTAAGCAAACGGAAAATGACTTTATCGGCGTTAACTCTGGTATCATGGACCAATTCGCTATTGGTATGGGAGCTGAACAACGTGCGATTTACTTGGATACCAATACTTTAGAGTATGACTTGGTGCCGCTTGACCTTAAAGACAATGTTGTAGTTATCATGAACACTAACAAACGTCGTGAATTGGCAGATTCTAAATACAATGAACGTCGTGCGGAATGTGAAACAGCAGTATCTGAACTCCAAGAAAAACTTGATATCCAAACACTTGGTGAATTGGACCTCTGGACATTCGATGCATACAGCTACTTGATTAAAGACGAAAACCGTATCAAACGTGCCCGTCACGCAGTTCTTGAAAATCAACGTACACTTCAAGCCCGTAAAGCTCTTGAATCAGGAGATTTGGAAGGCTTTGGTCGTCTTATGAATGCTTCTCACGTGTCATTGGAACATGATTACGAAGTTACAGGTCTTGAACTTGATACTTTGGCACACACAGCATGGGAACAAGAAGGTGTTCTTGGAGCTCGTATGACAGGAGCGGGCTTTGGTGGATGTGCCATCGCACTTGTAAACAAAGATAAAGTTGAAGATTTCAAAAAAGCAGTTGGTCAACGTTATGAAGAAGTCGTTGGTTATGCACCAAGCTTCTATATTGCTGAAGTAGCTGGCGGTTCACGAGTACTTGATTAATGAGAAAGAAGTAGAGATTATGGCTGAAAATTTAGTAAACACTTTTGTAACTCTGGTTATTGAAAATAGTGATTATGAGGAATTGGACCGTATCTATTTGACAAACAAAGTTTTTGCTTTGGTTGGAGAAGGAGTTGCTGATGTTGAAACAGATAGCTCTGAATTGATTGACCTTAAAGACCAGTTGCTTCAAGCAGGTGTTAAAGCTGGTTCTGTAGGTGATCTTAATGAAGAGCAAGATATCATTGGAGCTCAACTCATGGACTTGATTACACCAAGCCCTAGTGCTGTCAATCGTAACTTCTGGGATACTTATAAATCTGCCCCAGAGCAAGCAATTGCTGACTTTTATGCACAAAGTAAACGCAATGATTATGTGAAAGTCAAAGCCATTGCACAAAATATTGCTTATAAAGCACCTACTAAATACGGTGACTTGGAAATTACGATTAACCTTTCAAAACCTGAAAAAGATCCAAAAGCCATCGCTGCAGCTAAAAATGCGGTAGCTTCTGATTATCCAAAATGCCAACTTTGTATGGAAAATGAAGGTTATCTTGGTCGCATCAATCACCCAGCTCGTAGTAATCACCGTGTTATTCGTTTCCAAATGGAAGGAAATGATTGGGGCTTCCAATATTCACCATATGCTTACTTTAATGAACATTCTATCTTCTTTTATGGTAAGCACGAACCAATGCACATCAGTCCATTGACATTTGGTCGTCTCCTATCAATTGTTGAAGCATTTCCTGGTTACTTTGCAGGTTCAAATGCCGATCTTCCAATTGTAGGTGGTTCAATTCTTACACACGAACACTATCAAGGTGGTCGCCACACCTTCCCAATGGAAGTAGCAGGCATTAAAGAAAAAGTTAGCTTTGATGGATACTCTGATGTTGAGACTGGTATCGTTAATTGGCCTATGTCTGTTCTTCGTCTTAGAAGTGAAGACAAGGAAAGACTTATTGCTCTTGCAACCAAAATTTTAAATTGTTGGCGTGGTTATTCAGACGAAAAAGCTGGTGTCTTGGCTGAGTCTGATGGACAACCTCACCACACCATTACCCCAATTGCTCGTAGAAAAGACGGTAAATTTGAATTAGATTTGGTTCTTCGTGACAATCAAACTTCTGAAGAACATCCAGACGGTATCTACCACCCACATAAAGATGTTCAACATATTAAAAAAGAAAACATTGGTTTGATTGAAGTTATGGGATTGGCCATTCTTCCTCCTCGTTTGAAAACAGAACTTAAAGATGTTGAAGATTATCTATTAGGTCAAGGTAACCAAGTTGCTCCAATGCACCAAGAATGGGCGGATAAACTTAAGGCCGAAAATCCAAATGTGACAGCTGATGATGCGAAGAAAGTTGTTCGCCAATCAGTTGCTGATATTTTCGCTCGTGTGTTGGAAGATGCTGGTGTTTATAAGACTAATAGTGAAGGCTTAGATCAGTTTAAAGCATTTGTAGATTTTGTAAATTTAGCTGATTAATTGTTTTTTCTGAAGAAAGGAGATAAGAAATGGCAATTTTAGTATTAGGTGGAGCTGGTTATATCGGTTCTCACATGGTTGATCGCTTAGTTGAAAAAGGTCAAGAAAAAGTAGTAGTAGTAGATAGTTTGGTAACCGGTCACCGTGCTGCCGTACATCCAGATGCTATTTTCTACCAAGGCGATCTCTCTGATCAAGATTTTATGAGAAAGGTCTTCAAAGAAAATCCTGATGTTGATGCCGTTATTCACTTTGCGGCCTATTCATTGGTTGGTGAATCAATGGAAAAACCACTCAAATATTTTGATAACAATACAGCTGGAATGGTTAAATTGCTTGAAGTTATGAACGAATGCGGTGTTAAATACATTGTCTTCTCATCAACAGCAGCAACTTACGGTATCCCAGAAGAAATTCCAATTCTTGAAACAACACCACAAAATCCTATCAACCCATATGGTGAAAGTAAGTTGATGATGGAAACTATCATGAAGTGGTCTGATAAAGCTTATGGTATTAAATATGTGCCACTTCGTTACTTCAACGTTGCTGGTGCAAAACCTGATGGATCTATCGGTGAAGACCATGGTCCAGAAACTCACCTTCTCCCAATTATCCTTCAAGTAGCTCAAGGTGTTCGTGAAAAAATCATGATTTTTGGTGATGACTACAACACTCCTGATGGTACAAATGTTCGTGACTATGTTCACCCATTTGACTTGGCTGATGCTCACCTCCTTGCTGTTGAATATCTTCGTAAAGGTAATGAATCTACAGCCTTTAACTTAGGTTCATCAACGGGATTCTCAAACCTTCAAATTCTTGAAGCCGCTCGTAAGGTAACTGGTAAAGAAATCCCAGCTGAGAAAGCTGATCGTCGTCCTGGTGATCCTGATACATTGATTGCTTCATCTGAAAAAGCACGTACAGTTCTTGGATGGAAACCACAATTTGATAACATCGAAAAAATCATCGCAAGTGCTTGGGCATGGCATTCTAGCCATCCAAAAGGGTACGATGATCGAGGATAATTAAAATAATAAAAAAAAGGGTCAAAGAGTATATATAATTATTGTACTCTTTGTTTTTTGAGGAAATAGTATGAAAATAAACTGCGAAATTATTGGAAAAGTTGATTCAGGCGATGTCAGTAAAATTTCAATGGAAAATAATAATGGTGTTGTCATTTCCACACTCACAACAGGTGCTACACTTCAGGAGTTTTTGGTTCCAACAGAAACTGGTGCTCTTAAAAATATAGTACTTGGTTTCAGTGATTACGAGGATTACTATAAGAATAATTTATGTGCCTGCCAGTCTATTGGTAGGGTGGCTGGAAGAATTGGGAAAGCTTCGTATACTCATAATATGGTTCTTTATAGCCTTCCTAAGAATGAGGGAGAAAACTGTTTACATGGCGGTCCAAAAGGAATGCAGGTTCAAAATTGGAACTATGTCACAAACCTGAATGATGAATATGTTGAGACAAAATTTATTAGAAGACTTTATTCAAGTGTAGATGGCTTTCCTGGTGATGTTACAGTCTCTATTAGTTATAGACTTAACAATAATAACCGCTTAACAATACTCTTTGAAGCCTTCGATGTTACAGAGTCAACAGTCTTTAATCCGACAAACCATGTTTACTTTAATCTTAGCGACAAACAGGATTTATCAAGTCATGAGTTACAAATCTATTCAGACTATCGTTTAGAGTTGGATTCTGAGTTAATTCCAACAGGACAAAAAATTAATGTAGATGGAACGAATTATGATTTCAGAAAGACAACTGACTTGCTACCTCGAATTGAAGCAAATAATGGTTTTGATGATGCCTTTGTAGTTGGAGGGGAAACTTGTGATCATGTGAAAGAAGTAGCTGTTCTCCATGATAAAGAGAGTGGAGATGGTATCGAAATCTTCTCAAACAGAAATGGTTTAGTTATTTATACTATGGATATTATAGAGGATAATATTTACTTTGCGAGAGATCGAGGAACAATTGCAAAAGGACGAGAAGCTATAGCTATGGAAGCTCAAACACTCCCAGATGCCGTTAATCATACAGATTTTGGAGATATCATCTTGGAGGAGGGTCATAGTGTAAGCTATGAAATCGGTTTCCAATATTTTAATTCATCAAAATAATCATGTTTTAGTAAAAGTTTAGTAAAAAATCACTAAAACTATTGACGATTTAAACTAATACTTATATAATGTAAGCGTATTCAAAAAACAACTAACAGGAGGTTTTCGTAATGGGAAAATCTAAAGGTCAAATGAAGTCTCGTCTATCCTATTCAGCTGGTGCTTTTGGTAACGACGTCTTCTATGCAACGTTGTCAACATACTTTATCATGTTTGTGACAACTCACTTGTTTAACACAGGTGATCCAAAGCAAAATAGTCACTACGTACTATTAATTACTAACATCATCGCTATTTTGCGTATCTTGGAAGTATTTATCGATCCATTGATCGGTAACATGATTGATAACACTCATACTAAGTATGGTAAATTCAAACCATGGGTAGTTGGTGGTGGTATCATCAGTTCTATCGCCTTGTTGCTTCTCTTCACCGATTTAGGTGGTTTGAATAAAACAAATCCTTTCTTGTACCTTGTACTTTTCGGAATTATCTACCTTGTAATGGATGTCTTCTACTCAATTAAAGATATCGGTTTCTGGTCAATGATTCCTGCCTTGTCTCTTGACAGTCATGAACGTGAAAAAATGGCAACTTTTGCCCGTATTGGTTCTACGATTGGTGCCAATATTGTAGGTGTTGCCATCATGCCAATCGTTTTGTTCTTCTCTATGACGAACAGTAGTGGCTCTGGAGATAAATCTGGATGGTTCTGGTTTGCATTTATCGTTGCTCTCATTGGTGTGATTACATCAATTGCTGTTGGTATTGGTACACGTGAAGTTGAGTCAAAACTTCGTGATAACAAAGAAAAAACTAGCCTTAAACAAGTCTTTAAAGTTCTTGGTAAAAACGACCAATTGATGTGGTTGTCTCTCGGATATTGGTTCTATGGTCTTGGTATTAATACACTTAATGCTCTTCAACTTTTTTACTTCACATTTATCCTTGGTGATCCAGGGAAATACTCAATCCTTTACGGATTGAATACAGTTGTTGGTTTGGTTTCAGTTTCACTCTTCCCTAGCCTAGCTGGTAAATTCAACCGTAAACGTTTGTTCTATGGATGTATTGCAGTAATGCTCGGTGGTATCGGAATCTTTAGTATTGCAGGAACATCACTTCCAATGATCTTGACTGCTGCTGAACTCTTCTTTATTCCACAACCTCTTGTGTTCCTTGTTATCCTCATGATTATCTCTGACTCAGTAGAATATGGTCAATGGAAATTGGGACACCGTGATGAATCACTTACTTTGTCAGTTCGTCCACTTGTTGATAAACTTGGTGGTGCGATGTCAAACTGGCTTGTTTCTACAATTGCCGTAGCTGCTGGTATGACAACAGGTGCCTCAGCATCAACAATTACAACACATCAACAGTCTATCTTTAAGCTTAGCATGTTTGGTTTCCCAGCAGCAGCAATGCTTATCGGAGCCTTCATTATTGCTCGTAAAATCACTTTGACTGAAGCACGTCACGCTGAAATTGTTGAAGAATTGGAACATCGCTTTAGCGTAGCAACTTCTGAAAATGAAGTTAAAGCTAACGTCGTATCTCTTGTAAACCCTACAACTGGCCATTTGGTTGACCTCTCAAGTGTTAATGATGAACACTTTGCTTCAGGTAGCATGGGTAAAGGTTTCGCCATTAAACCTACTGATGGAGCTGTCTTTGCAC
Organism: Streptococcus sp. CCH5-D3; assembly: GCF_001556435.1. NCBI lineage: Bacteria > Bacillati > Bacillota > Bacilli > Lactobacillales > Streptococcaceae > Streptococcus > Streptococcus sp. CCH5-D3. The sequence goes on along the minus strand of NZ_LSIW01000097.1, from coordinate 85,479 downwards.
CAATTAGTGGTACCATTCGTCAAGTTCTTCCTACTCGCCATGCAGTTGGTATTGAAAGTGAAGATGGTGTCATTGTTCTTATCCACGTTGGTATCGGAACAGTTAAACTTAAAGGTGAAGGATTCATTAGTTACGTAGAACAAGGTGATCGTGTTGAAGTTGGACAAAAACTTCTTGAGTTCTGGTCACCAATTATTGAGAAAAACGGTCTTGATGACACAGTACTTGTCACTGTAACCAATTCAGAAAAATTCAGTGCTTTCCATCTTGAACAAGAAGTTGGAGAAAAGGTAGAAGCTTTGTCTGAAGTTATTACCTTCAAAAAAGGAGAATAATCTATGAACACGACTGAAAAAATTCAAACTTACTTAAACGATCCAAAGATTGTTAGCGTTAATACTGTTGACGCTCACTCAGATCATAAGTATTTTGAATCTCTTGCAGAATTTTCTGAAGGGGAGATGAAGTTAAGACAATCTCTTAATGGAAAATGGAAAATTCACTATGCTCAGAATACAAATCAAGTTTTAAAAGACTTTTATAAAACAGAATTTGATGAAACTGATTTGAATTTCATCAATGTACCAGGTCATTTGGAACTTCAAGGTTTTGGTTCTCCACAATATGTGAATACCCAATATCCTTGGGATGGTAAAGAATTCCTTCGTCCACCTCAAGTTCCTCAAGAATCAAATGCTGTTGCATCATACGTTAAACATTTTACCTTGAATGATGCTTTAAAAGATAAAAAAGTATTTATCTCATTCCAAGGGGTTGCCACTTCCATCTTTGTATGGGTCAATGGTAACTTCGTAGGATACAGTGAAGATTCATTTACACCTAGTGAATTTGAAATCAGTGATTACCTTGTTGAAGGTGATAACAAGTTGGCGGTAGCTGTTTATCGTTACTCTACAGCAAGCTGGTTGGAAGACCAAGACTTCTGGAGACTTTACGGTATTTTCAGAGATGTTTACTTGTACGCTATTCCAAAAGTTCACGTTCAAGATCTCTTTGTTAAGGGAGATTATGATTACCAAACAAAAGCAGGTCAATTGGATATTGATTTGAAGACTGTTGGTGATTACGAAGATAAGAAAATTAAATATGTTCTTTCAGATCATGAAGGCATCGTTACAGAAGGTGATGCATCTGTTAATGCTGACGGTGAACTATCTGTAAGTCTTGAAGATTTGCAAATCAAACCTTGGAGTGCTGAAAGTCCTAAACTTTACAATTTGACCCTTCATGTTTTGGATGATGGCCAAGTTGTTGAAGTCGTTCCAGTTAAGGTTGGATTTAGACACTTTGAAATTAAAGATAAACTCATGCTTTTGAATGGTAAGAGAATTGTCTTTAAAGGGGTTAACAGACACGAATTTAACGCTAGAACAGGACGTTGTATCACTGAAGAAGATATGCTTTGGGATATCAAAGTGATGAAACAACATAACATCAATGCTGTTCGTACTTCTCACTATCCGAACCAAACACGTTGGTATGAATTGTGTGATGAATATGGACTTTATGTTATCGATGAAGCCAACCTTGAAACACACGGTACATGGCAAAAACTTGGTCTAAGCGAACCTTCATGGAATATCCCAGCTAGTGAACCAGAATGGTTGCCTGCTTGTTTGGATCGTGCCAATAACATGTTCCAACGTGATAAGAACCATGCTAGTGTTATCATTTGGTCTTGTGGTAATGAATCATATGCTGGTAAAGATATTGCTGACATGGCTGATTACTTCCGTAGTGTTGACAATACTCGTCCAGTTCACTATGAAGGTGTTACATGGTGTCGTGAATTTGATTACATTACAGACATCGAAAGTCGTATGTATGCGAAACCAGCTGATATTGAAGAATACCTCACTAACAATCCTCAAAAACCTTATATTTCATGTGAATACATGCACACAATGGGTAATTCTGGTGGTGGATTGAAACTCTACACTGACTTAGAGAAATATCCAGAATACCAAGGTGGATTTATTTGGGACTTCATTGACCAAGCTATTTACAAACCACTTCCAAATGGTAGCGAATTCCTATCATATGGTGGTGACTGGCATGATAGACCTTCTGACTACGAATTTTGTGGAAATGGTATTGTCTTCGCAGATCGTACCCTAACTCCAAAACTTCAAACAGTTAAACATCTTTACTCTAATATTAAGATTGCTGTTGATGAAAAATCAGTAACTATCAAGAATGATAATGTCTTTGAAGATCTTTCTGCTTATACTTTCCTAGCTAGAGTTTACGAAGATGGTAGAAAAGTTAGCGAAAGTGAATATCACTTTGATGTTAAACCAGGTGAAGAAGCAACATTCCCAGTAGAATTCGCTGTTGGAGCTTCAAATGCTGAACGAATTTATGAAGTTGCTTGTGTTCAGAATGAAGCAACTGAATGGGCTCCAAAAGGACATGAAATTGTTCGTGGTCAATATGTTGCTGAAAAGATTAGCACTGAAACACCAGTTAAAGCACCTTTGAATGTTGTTGAAGGCGACTTCAACATCGGAATCCACGGACAAAACTTCTCTATCTTGCTTTCACGTGCACAAAATACGCTAGTATCTGCTAAGTATAATGGTGTTGAATTCATTGAGAAAGGTCCTAAACTTAACTTTACTCGTGCTTACACCGACAACGATCGTGGTGCTGGATATCCATTCGAAATGGCAGGCTGGAAAGTTGCTGGAAACTATAGTAAGGTTACAGATACTCAAATTCAAATTGAAGATGACTCTGTTAAAGTGACTTATGTTCATGAATTGCCTGGCTTTTCTGATGTCGAAGTTAAGGTAACTTATCAAGTTGATTACAAGGGTCGAATCTTTGTTACTGCAAACTATGATGGTAAAGCAGGTTTGCCAAACTTCCCTGAATTTGGTCTAGAATTTGCTATCGGTTCACAATTTACAAACCTAAGCTATTATGGATACGGTGCAGAAGAAAGCTACCTTGATAAACTTCCTGGTGCCTATCTTGGTCGATATGAAACATCTGTTGAAAAGACATTTGCTCCATATCTAATGCCACAAGAATCTGGTAATCACTATGGTACTCGTGAATTTACAGTATCTGATGATAACCATAATGGTCTTAAATTCACCGCACTTAATAAGGCATTCGAATTCAGTGCTTTGCGTAACAGTACTGAACAAATTGAAAATGCTCGTCATCAATATGAATTGCAACAATCTGATGCTACATGGATTAAAGTTCTTGCTGCTCAAATGGGTGTCGGTGGTGACGACTCATGGGGTGCTCCAGTTCATGACGAATTCTTGGTTAGCTCAGCAGATAGCTATCAATTGAGCTTCATGATTGAACCACTCAACTAAAGTATTATTGGACTTTGCCTCCAACGATATATTTGATAAAGGAAACTCGAAAGGGATTCCTTTTGTCATGGTTTGAAGTAAGAAAAAAGGAAACAGACCTCTGTTTCCTTTTAAAATATAACTCAGTTTTCAATTCCCTTAAAAATGGGAGTGATCAAGTAAAATTATGAAAAAGTGAGTTAAAGTTATTGATATAGAGAAGGGACTAAACCACTCCCAAGGAGTTAATGATTTTTTGTAGCTTTAAATGAAACTTGAAGATTATGCCTTGATGTTAATCGTCCAATGGCACTCTATCTAATATGAGTGTACAACTTTGAGTCTAGATGTCCAAAAATAAGACTCTATGGATTCTTATCTGTATTGTGATTGGCGACTATTTTTGTCAATAAAAATTTAAGAGGTTGTTGATTTCACTTAGAATATAGTAATGTTCTATGAAAACGTATACAATAGTAGTTAGAGAAATAAACATAGATTGGAGAAGATTGATGACATCATCTTTTGAAGACTTCACAAAAAAAGCAGAAGCATTCTTAGAAGAACATATTACAGAGTATCTCAGTGTGGACATGGCTCTTGAAGATTTTGCAAGACAATACAACCAAGGGCTTTTTGATGAGATTACTTCCCCTGATTCAAAGCAGGAGAGAGCTTGGAAACTCATTGAAGAGGCTTATCATTATCACGAGGAAGATCCTTCGAGAAGTCAGGAATTTTTGACAGAAGCTTTAAAACTAGATCCTGAAAATCTTGATGCTAAGCAGATGCTCTTAACTTTTCAAAGTCCACTTGAACATCTAAAAGGCCTAATTGCTTTAGAAAAAGAGCAAAGGTCCAAGTGGGATCAAGGTCCAAAAATGGGCTGGGCTAATCTTGACGAGCGTCCTTATTTGTCTTTGAAGTATAATCTTGCTAAATTTTATTTAAGCAACAGTATGAAGCGGTTTGCTATTAAGGAATTTGAAGAGATTCTAGAGATAGATGTTCAAGATCACATGGGAGTCTGTTACGAATTGATGGCTACCTATTGTAATCTGGAGGAGTTTGATAAGGCTAAAAGCTTTTTCGAATGTGAGCAAATGGAATATCACGAAGAAGATTTGATGATAGTACCAATGATGACGGTCTCTCTAATGACGGGACATAGTGAGGATGCGGATTTCTATTTTGATCTTCTCTATGCAAAAAATCCAGAGTTCGAAAATTATTTAAAAATGATTGAACAAGGTGATGAAGAGCGTCTAGTTGCCGAAACGCTTAAAGTCAACCCTATCTTATTTGAAGCCAATAGTATGCAAAGTCTTTTAATGGTTTTTAATCAAGTCGTTGATCTGTCCCAGTCAGAATATTATTTTACTTGGTTAATCGAAAAATATCGTGCAAAACGTCCACAAAGACATGTTGCGAAAAAGAAAAATCCAGAATTGCACAAACTAATTAGAGAATTGGAAAAAAGTATAGAACCAAGCAAAGCCCTCCAAGGACTTTCAATAAGTGTGGAGCGTATACTTCGTCAACATAGCTTAATAGAATTTAAAGATTTTAAAAAGAAAACGGAAGAGGAAGTAGCAGCGATTAGAGGAGTTGGAAAGGTGAGCATGGAAATCCTTAAAGAAAATGGTGTTGTCTTTAAAAAGAAGCGGAAAAAGAAGTAAGGAACTATTCATCAAACAAGCCATAGCAAATCTTTGCAATTTTATCTTATATCCTTTAAGATAATTCTGTTACAACTTGAAAAGGAGAACAGGATGGAAACATATACACTTTCAAATGGCGTTACGATTCCTAAAATTGGTTTTGGGACTTGGCAGATTCCAGAAGGGGAAGAAGCTTATAACAGCGTTAGTTTCGCACTTAAGGCGGGTTACACACACATTGATACGGCGCAAATCTACGGTAACGAGGTTTCTGTAGGTAAGGCGATTGCAGATAGTGTTGTGGCGCGTGAGGATATTTTCCTAACGACTAAACTCTGGAATGACAAGCACGATTACGATTTGGCTAAGGCCTCTATCGACGAGTCTCTTGAAAGACTAGGTGTGGATTATTTGGATCTTTTGCTCATCCACTGGCCTAATCCAAAGGCTCTTCGTGAGAATGATGCTTGGAAAGTTGGCAATGAAGGTGCTTGGAAGGCAATGGAAGAAGCCTACAAAGATGGTAAGGTGCGTGCTATCGGTGTGTCTAACTTTATGCAGCATCACCTTGATGCTCTCCTTGAAACGGCTGAAATTGTGCCACATGTCAATCAAATTCTTTTGGCTCCAGGTTGTGCCCAAGAAGATTTGGTTGCCTATTGCCAAGAGCGTGACATTCTTCTTGAAGCCTATAGCCCACTAGGTACTGGTAGCATTTTTGGAAATGAAGATGTAGAAGCAGTGGCTGAACGTAACGGAAAATCAGTTGCTCAAGTTGCCCTACGTTGGAGCCTTCAAAAAGGTTTCTTGCCACTACCTAAGTCAGTGACACCAAAAAATATCGAAGCCAACTTGGATATCTTTGACTTTGATTTGTCAGAGGAAGATATGGCAGTATTGGATAAGATTCAAGGCATTAAAACTCAGGATGATCCTGATACAGTTAATTTTTAATAGGACTGCAAGTAACTCGTAAGGGTTGCTTTTTCTATTGTTTTACGAATAAAAGTATGAACCTATTATCAAAATTGACAAAAAAGAGGAGTGGTAATACAATGGTGTTACAAAAGAGAACGAGGTTAAGGATATGACAACAATTACATTGAAGGTTTCAGAGGCAGATAAGAAGTTCATGCAGGCCATTGCGAAATTCGAAGGCGTATCCTTGTCAGAATTAATTCGTACCAAAACTTTAGAAGCCATTGAGGATGAATATGACGCTAGAGTAGCCGATTTGGCTTTGGCAGAATATGAAGACTATCTTGAAAATGGTGGGGAGGTGCTAAATTGGGATGACCTATAAGATAGTACCCACCCCTAAATTTGCCAAAAGTTTTAAAAAGTTGGATCCTTTTGTTAGGAAACAAATTAAGGCTTATCTCAATCGTGTCACAGATAATCCAAGAGCCAAGGGTAAGGCCTTAGTTGCCAATCGCACTGGACAATGGCGTTATCGTATTGGTGCCTATCGTGTTATTGTCAATATTCAGGACAATGAACTAATCATACTTGCCCTCGAAGTCGGTCATAGACGTGATATCTATTAGTATCAAGACATAGAATATCCTAGGTTCCGTTAATTTTTAATAGGATAGAAGCAACTCGTTAGGGTTGCTTTTTTATACTGTGTGTGCCCGAATTTGCTATAATAAGGCTATCATATCAATTACTATTAGAAGGGAAGTTATGCTATGGAATCGCGGAACCTTCTTCCTCAAAATACGCGTCTGATGGCTAATTTGTTGAGTTTCTCGGGAGGGGCTTTGGATGTCTTTTGTCATATGTACTATCATAGTTTGGTTGCTACACAGACTGGGAATATCCTTCTCTTGGTCGCTGACTGGCAGAACAGTAGCATGTACCATAACATGTTACGATGCTTTTCCATCCTTTTCTTTTCCTTAGGTTTTCTTTTTGGCATGTGGTTTAAAGATCATCGTAAGAATGCCTACTGGCGTGTTTATGGTCTTCTTCCACTTTGCGTGATGACAGCTATCCTGCCTTTTCTACCTTCAAATGCCTTGATTGAGCTCCCGATTATCGCTTTTTCTGCAGGTATCATGATGAAGACTTTTACTGGCAGTCAGATTGAGAATCATCCCTTCGTGATATTTATGACCTCAGGAAATTATCGAAGGATGTTAACGGCCATCTATTATGCCATTCAGGGAAGTGGTGATCAGAGAGAATATCGTCGTCAGGCTGTCAATTATAGCTTTATCGTAGGGAGCTTTGTCGTTGGCGCTATCGTCTCAGCCGTTCTGATGCATTTTGTGCATCTTAAGTCAATCTGGCTAATCACACTCAGTCTTATTATCATCATGGTTTACTATTCATCTGAAGTGAAACGGCTAGGGCTCAAGGAAACTAATCTTTAGTCGTCTGTAGCAAATATTTTTGATAACAATTGTCTTGTGTTATAATTTTGATTATATTATTTTCATTTAATCAAAAAAAGGAGACATAAGATGCCTGTAGTAAGCAATGATTTTTCAGATATCGTTTATAACCGTCGTTCCATTCGTAACTTTGATCCATCTATTAAGATTCCGCGAGAAGAACTGTTGGAAATCCTAGATAAAACTGTCACAGCACCATCATCAGTCAACATGCAACCTTGGCGTTTTGTTGTCGTTGATAGTGAGGAAGGCAAGGAAAAATTGACACCTTTCGTCAGCTACAATGGTGTGCAAAATGAAACATCATCAGCCATGGTCCTTATTTTTGCCGATTTGAAGAGCCAAGAAAGAGCTGAAGATATCTACGGTAAGGCTGTTGCTCAAGGAAAAATGCCTGAAGAAGTCAAAGAAAAACAACTGTCAAGCATTGTGCCAATGTATGAAAATGCTCCTCGCGAAATGATGAATGAAATTGTCCACATCGATGCTAGCCTTGCTGCTATGCAGTTGATGTTGGTTGCTCGTTCTTATGGTTATGATACCAACGCCATCGGTGGTTATAAAAAAGATGGGCTTGCCAAAGCCTTTGGACTTGATGAAGACCGTCATGTACCAGTTTTGCTCATTGCTCTTGGGAAAGCCAATGAAGAAGGCTTTGAGTCTGTTCGTCTGGATGCCTCTGATGTAACAACTTTTGCTTAATAAATAATTGACCGTAAGTCTCGGAAGTGGAGGCTTACGGTTTTTATTTTTTCCTTTTATGCTATCAATAACTCATAATGCACCTTGTCATTAATTTGTCTTTTTGTTAAGATGAAAGAAAAAGTGAGCGTATACAATTGGTAGTATCATTGGAGGATTAAGACATGGCACGTATTTTACAAATTGAAGACAATGAGGATATCCAGAGAATTCTTTTCAACTTGTTTTCTGAAGAACATGATATTATCCAAGCCTACTCTGGGACCGAAGGAGAGCTTTTGTTTCAAAGTCAAGAGATTGATTTGGTTCTCCTAGATATCATGTTACCGGGTAAGGGTGGCGAAGAAGTGCTTAAGTTTATCAGGCAAAGAAGCTCTGTTCCTGTCATTATGCTGACAGCCTTGGGTGACAAGCACTTGATTAGCCAGTACTTACTTGATGGTGCAAATGATTATATCGTTAAGCCCTTTGATCTTGAAGAAGTTTATGCACGTGTCTCGGTTCAACTACGTGAACACAGCAAGGGAAGTGGTAGGCCTGATAACATCTATCAAGTCAAAAATATCACGATAAACCCAGACAGTTTTGAAGTCTCCTGTCAGGGAAAAGTCATTCGTTTGGGTAAGAAAGAGTTTCAAATTTTCCACACACTCCTTCAAAATCCAAAGAAAATTTTTACTAAAGAGGACCTTTATGAGACGGTTTGGGAAGCCCCTTATCTATCAGGTGATAATACCTTGAATGCACAGTTGAGTAATCTACGAAAGAAACTAGCCCAAGTAGATGAGAGTTCAGAGTATATCGAAACGATATGGGGCTTAGGTGTGCGACTTAAAGGAGATGACTCATGAGAGGACTACTTATTGTATTGACAGTACTCCTACTGAGTGTGACTATCTATCTCGTCCGTTACTATTTGGCTGTTAAGTCTCTCTCAAAGCAGATTGAAAAAAAGTTAGTTGAAGAAAGCCATAGACGGATTACTCTTAAAAACCAGCCAAAATCTTTAGTTATCCTGACGAATCAGATTGAGTCTCTCTTTAACCATGTTGAAAAGACTAATCTTGTTGCTCTTCAAGAGAAGAAAACCATGGATATGGCTATCAGTAATATTGCCCATGATATACGAACGCCACTGACAGTAGCGAGTGGCTATGCTCAGCAAAGTCTTCGAAGTAGTAGTGAAGATGACGTGGCTATGGAGAAGATTTCTAAAAATCTACTGACTGTTTCAAAGCGTTTGGAAGCCTTGTTGGAATATCGACGATTAACAGAGGGGGCCATCCAACCACAATTTCAAGATGTGGACTTTTCTCAACTTGTGGTTAAGTCTATCCTGCCTTACTATGACATGTTTCAGGAGACAGGGATTACACTAGATATTCAAGTAACCCCTGATATCCAATGCGAAATGGATGCTGATATTTTTGAACGTCTATTTCAGAATATTATCAGTAACGTTCTAAAACATGGTAAGATTCAAGCTCAACTGACATTGCAGAAAAAGGACGATGGCATTTATTTGTCAGTTAGTAATATGGTCCAACAGCCGATACAGCATCTGGACCAACTAACGACCCGCTTTTATTCTGAAAACCTGTCAGACACCGAGGATTCCTCTGGACTTGGACTTTATATCACCGAACACTTAGTCCAAGTCTTATCGGGTGAGTTGCATCTGGCCTATGAGAATGAATGGTTCTATTTAACAGTGAGATTATGAATTAAAAGGTTTTGAATTGTTAAGATGGGGATATAGTCATCCTTATTTCACACTACCTTGGAACAAGCTATTGTAGACAATATTGATTATTACAACAACAAACGAATAGAACGATAAGGATTTAGTCATGTACAGTATAGGAATAAATCCTTTACTTAAGTTAGTTGTCTAACGTTTTGGTGTCAGTACAAAGGAATAAATAGCTACTTACTTTGTTTCAAAAACTCTCACTGTTGTTTTCAGAAGAGGAATTGATTATCTTTATTATTTACTAAGGTGTGTTTTTTGATGAGAAATAGTAGATCTAATTTAAACGGTAGTAACTAGAAAAATAAAGCTTCAAATTCATGGTTTTATTGTTCTTTCGGAAAAAGTCAATTATACATATATATGTATCAGAAATAAAGTTGGCTACAATTCCATATGATATAAGAAAGGAGTTATTAATATATTAGTAGGTGGATTTGATAGTATTGATTTATTATGCTGAGAAATCGTTTGTGTTGTAAAATGATATATAGAAAGGGTCAAATCAGATGGTGGAAGAAAATAATAATAGGTTAATAGCCTTAATTGAAAATATAAATGATAATTTTAAAATACTAAATTTTTTACCAGAGTTTAAAGTAAAAAAAGTTATAGAGAGTGGTGTTCATAAACAGGATAGTAAGAGAAGGTATTGTTTTAGTGTAGAAAAGGAAGCTGTATTTCAAATTCCATATAGTAATAATATAAAAGAAATTTCTGTTATAGTTGGTGAAAATGGAACAGGAAAAACAACAATAATCAATCAAATATTAAGTGGATCTAAAGAGATATATCTTATTTTCGAGCAGTATAATAATATATATATATACTTTAGTGAAGGAGAAAGTAGAATATCATTACAAAGTTTAGATAAAGATCTCTATATTGATGATCCTCACGAAGGCCTATTCCTTTACAAGCATCCTTATATTATAAAATTTTCAAATGCTGAGGAATTTTCTGATGGAAATATTTATATTCCTAAAGGTGCAATTGATGCTTCTAGATTTGAGAATATATATAATCTTGATAAATTTCAAGCTGTTACGGATAGAGAGGTACCTAATAATAAAAATAATTACTTACGGGAAACAATCAATCAAGTAAGATTTGTTGAGAAATTTAAGCATAAAGTTAGTAAATTTGTTGATTATACACGTAAGGGGGTAACAGTAGGTTTTGAAAGTGATTGGGTAGGCACCAGAAGTAAGCAACTGATTTATTTAGATAAAGTTCAGGGTCTTAGTATTAGTGAGAAGGAAAAAAAAATTATTAATTCTAGGTTGGTAGAATATTTTTCGGTATTGATTAATTACATGATTGAAATAGACTACTCAGAAAACACCTTAGACGATGTTGAGAGACTTTTGAATTTTCATTTGTCTTCTGTTAAGAAGAGTAATTTTAGCGTAAATTATCTCATACCAACTTATGTTAACAGGAGACGATTAGGAGAAGCTTTACCTGGGTCACTAAGTAAGTATGGTTTAGGGCGGGCTTGGATAAGAATGTGGTATCTCTTTTATATTCTTCATTTATATATTGAATTTTTAACAAAGAGAGATAAAAGTAGGGATATATATAAAGGCGATATTGAACGTATTTTTAATCAATTAGATGAGATGGCTATGTATATTGATACTGATGCTGATATAATTATAGAGAGGGAAAGAAATCGAGAGTTAGATAATCTAATTGATAGACTTGTTAACTATAGAGATTTATTTTTTGATGTGGTTCATAATAGAAATAAAGAATATATTTGGCAAGACTTTTGGCGTATATTTGAAGCTCCTTGTACAATGATAGCTAAAACATTGAGTTATAATTCTTATTTTGAAAAGACTGAATGTGACGATTTTATATTATCACCTAAGAGGGTATGGAATAATTTAGAAAGGAAAACATCTATTAAAAACCTAGAATTGTTACAAAAAATAGAAGAGCAGTTGTATAAATTAAGAGCAATTAGTACAGATTTTGAACTTTTATCAATAATTATAGATAATATTTCAAAAGTGGACATCTCCGCAGTTATTGACTCTTTGCGAATAAAATGGACAGGATTAAGTTCTGGTGAACTAGGACTATTAAGATCTTTCAGTAATCTGAATTATGCGAAAACAGTTTTACAGAGAAAAAGATATCCAGAGGTTGACAAGAATAATTTCCTGTTGTTGTTGGATGAGGTCGATTTAGGATTGCATCCAGAGTGGCAACGAAAATGGGTTCATTCAGCTTTACCTATCATTGAAAAAATATTTGAAAACCAGCACTTACAACTTATTATTACTAGTCATTCACCTATCCTTCTTTCTGATATTTATAAAGAAAATGTTATTTTCCTTACAAAAAATAATGATGTAAGTATAAATCAAGAATTTGAAAAAACCTTTGGCCAAAATATATATACCTTATATAAGAGTTCGTTCTTTCTTAATAAGTTGATGGGTGAGTATGCTTATAAAACTATTGAAGATACTGTTGAATATCTGAGTGCAGAGATTAGTGAAAAAACTCTAGATAAAGATAATTTATATTATGAACTCGGAGAGAATAAAAGAAATCTAACTGCCAAAAAGATAATTGACTCTATTGGTGATATTATTATTGCAAACCAGCTTAAAGAGTTATTTGAGAGAGCGTTTCCCCAAATAGATGAAGGATCTGATCTCAGTATGATTGATCAACTCAAAAATCAGATTAATAAACTTCAGCAAGAGCTTGAAGAACTTGAAAGGAATGAAAGAAAATGATGTCTTTAAAACTTCCTAATTATCCAAGAGAGTTTATCGATGCCTACGTCAAATTGATGACTATCCAGTATATAAAGAGAACGATTAGGGAATCTATTCTAGACTTTATTAAAGATGAATATAAAAGTGATCTCAAACAAACTTTCGGAACCGATAATGACTTATTGATAAATAACCTGATTATAGAGCATTATTCTAAAGAGGATTATTATTCTAAGATTATTGGTTATGCAAAAAATCGAGAACAAGATTTAAAAAAAGTTATTGAAGAAATAGTTGGTAAAGAAAACGAACACCTACAAAAAAAAGTGAGAGAAGGAGAATTTCCAAACTATAAAGAGGAAGATTGGTATAAGAGTTTTGTATTGATTGTTGATAAGTTTGTAGCTGAGAGAAATATTAAAGGGGATACTTGTGAATTAAATAATGAGAGAAAGAAACTTCTAGACTATATAAAAAAGAAAAAATATATTCTAGACTTTATTAAAAATGAATATAAAAGATATCTCAAACGTACTTTCGGAACCGCTAGTGACTCATTGATAGATAAATTGATTATAGAGCATTATTTTAAAGAGGATTATTATTTTAAGATTACTGAATATAAAAAAAAACAAGGACAAGATATAGAAAACTATATTAAAGAAATAATTGGTACAAAAAACAAACATTTATTAAAAAATGTAAGAGAAGGAAAATTTTCCGACTATAAACAGGAAGAGTGGTATGAAGGTTTTGTATTGTTTGTTGACAAGTTAATAACTGAGAGAAGCAGAAATATAAAAGAGTTGATTTGTGAGTTAAAGTCTGAGGAAATAACTAATTTAGTTGATTATCTAAGTGAGTTAATTTTAATCCACCCTAAAACCATGGAAACATATATTAATGGTCAAAATAAGAAGAATCCAGGTAGTTTTGAAAGACTTAAAAGGTTATATAATCTAACTCAAGATATTGAGTTAGAAAATAAAAAAGAAAAAATAAATACTTTTATTGTTAAAAATTTTATCAATCCCTATAATAAAGGCTTATTAGTCTGTCCTTATTGTAATAGAAACTATATTAATGATAGAGAGCCTTTTCTAGGTGCTGAAATGGATCATTTTTATAGTAAGGATAAGTATCCAATGTTTGCAGTATCGTTATATAATTTCATTCCTAGTTGCAGTACTTGTAATCACATAAAAAATATACAAGACTTGAAAAATAATCCATTTTTAAAAGAGAATAACTCTGATATAAAATTTGATCTAATAAAAGATAAAGACGAAGGGTACAAAATTAAATTAATATGTGAATCTATTGATGATGAAGAAAAAGAAAATTTTAAAAATGATATATACGATGTTTTGAAGTTGGACAAAGCGTATCAAGTTCATAGTATTGATATTGAGGAAATGGTTAATAGGGAAGAAGAGTACGGACGTGAGCAAAGAAAATTATTAAAATCTATATTTTCGGAGACTGAAGGTGAACTGAATAAAAAGATTGATGCTCTTATTTATGGAGATATTATATTTAAATCAGAAGATGAACTTATCAATATATCATTAGGAAAATTGAAAAAAGATGCTTATGAAAAAATCAAAGATTGGAAAAATTTAGATAGTAATTTGTTGAAATAATCATTGAAGTTTTAGTAGGCGATTTGAAATACTTCAAAGAGGTTATAGTACTTGATAAATTTTTCTGAGAATGCCAGTGTTTTTTTGATAAATGAGGCTAGATTGCTATAACCGTCCATCTCATGTAAGAGTAACTGCCTAGACAATGATATGATGGAATCTTTCTTTGTCTTTACGACATTCGAAATTTTTTACAGTTATGAGAAGGCATTTCGGTTGCTTAACCAACTGAAACAATCTATTTTAGACTATATTGATTATTACAACAAACGAATAAAGGTAAAATTAAAAGGACTTAACCCTGTACTACACAGAACTAAATCCTTTACTTAAATTATTTGGCCAACTTTTTAGGTTAGAACAGTTTGCATGATGTTATTTTTGTTTTCACAAATCTTGTTTTTCAAAAGTAATCAAGCTGAGTGTTGTGAATGCTAGGATAAATCCTACTGCCACGATTGCAGTATTTTGAATGATAGTTTTATCTGCAGTCATGCCGTAATTAAAGTTGATTGACAAGTATTTCAAAATTTCTACTTTAGGGAAGATTGCTGCTGGTACGGTTAAAGCTACTAAACCAAGGGTGTAAGTCACAAAGGTTGTCACGATAGAATGTGTGAGGTAGAGGGCAACTGTGGTCAGACTTACCCAAGCTAGATTACACAAGAATTGGAGAAGGAAAGTTAAGGCAAAGTTTCTAACAAAGTGATCAGGTACAGTTCCAAGACCGTGGCAAAGAGTACCTAGAACAAAGGCAAGGCCGTAAGACAGGAGGAGTTGTCCTAAAGTGATAGCTACAATGACGGTTGCCTTGGCGAAGAAGAACCCGCTCCGTGAAATGCCAGAGGTGAGATTATTCTTGTACAATTTTTGTGCTAAATCAACACCCAAAATGATAGAGACCACAATTAAAGTGAAGAGGACTGTCATGGAGATACTACTAGAGTAATTAATCAGTGATCCGACACCAGTCCACGAAGAGGCGCTTTTAACGGCTTGTTTTGCCCCAGTTTCTACGCCTACATGCCCTGTGCCTCCCAATAGGACACCAGAAATAATGTTTAGGGCTAGGATAATTTCAGAAATCCAAAATCCTTTAGAACGGAAGAGTCGATAGAAATCGGCGTGAATAGTGTGTAACATGGCTCTACCTCCTTTCTGAATCTACTAGTTGTGTGAAGTAGTTTTCTAAGTCTTGACGTTTGTAGTAAATTTCATCGATGTCAACTTCTTGTTTAACCATCTCTTTGACAATTGCCTTTATAACATGGGATTTGTCAAAAATATGAATTTCATTGTCGCTGTTAACCACTTTGAAGTGTTGATGGAGTTGGTCTTGGAGAATGCGACTAGCCAGGGCTAATTGGTTAGTTTTAAGAACGATATAGTCTTCGCTGAGATGTTCGAATTCGTCCTTAGTGATTTCACGGATGATGTGACCGTGATCAATAATGCCAAAGCGGGTTGAAACTTGATAGAGTTCAGACAAGATATGGCTAGAGATGAGAACTGTCATACCTTGCTCTTCGCTCAATTTTTTAATCATTTGGCGGAATTCTTTGATAGCAACTGGGTCGAGACCATTAATCGGTTCATCTAAAATAAGTAGGTCTGGTTTTGCAATCAGTGCAATAGCGATACCTAGACGTTGCTTCATACCCAGTGAGAAACTACGAAATTTTTTCTTGCCAGTGTGTCCAAGTCCAACTGTATCAAGGATTTCATCAATGACCTTGTCAGGATTTGGAACGTGATGAATCTTGCAGTAGTAACGTAGGTTTTGACGTGCATTGAGATGATTCAGGGCAACTGGTGTTTCAATCACAGAACCAACACGTTTCAGTGCGTGAGTCCACTCTGATTTGGAAGCGGAGTGGAAGAGGGAAACACTGCCTTGGCTAGGGCGGATGAGTTTAGTGATGACTTTAATCAGTGTTGTCTTACCTGCCCCGTTTCTTCCGATAAGGCCATAGACCTCACCCTTTTCTAAGGTCAGGTTTACATTGTCGAGTGCTAGGTGTTGGCCGTAACGTTTAGTCAGATGTCTGACCTCAAGTACCTTTTTCATGATAAGCCTCCTTTCGCTTATTTGATACCGCTTTCTTTTCATCTTTATTGTAGTATAAAGTCATTAAATAAACATCAAGAAATTCTCAAATATTTCTTAAATTTTTCAAGAAATCATGAAAATGGTGGTGACTAAATTCTGATAGTGTGTGCTTTAACCCACGATTAAGGTAAGGCCTCTATCTTTGTGTTATAATGAAGAAAAACGTTGAATGTAAAGTTTATTTTGCCTTTTACTAGGAGTCTTTTATGACAAACTATTTGGTCCAGAGGTTTCTCTGGTTTCGTGAGCGAGGCTTCGTCCAAATTACGCAGAAAACCTTGGTTTCGCTCTTTCCCTTTTTCCTATTTTCAGGAATTATTCGGGTGATTTCACTATCTGTCTTTTCGGAGCTTGGTTATATTAACCAATTGTTTTCAGTTTCTGACTGGTTACCGGCCTTTAAGATAACTGGGCAGGTGCTCATTAATCTTTCCAACTTTCTTGGTGGCTTAGCCGGGCCCTTATCAACCTACTTTGCAGGAAAATACACAGCTGGTCACTATGGTAGAAGTACTGGTACAGCTGGTGTGACATCCCTTTTGGTTAGCTTAATTATAGGATCGCAGGAGCTGTTGCTGTCACCGCTAAACGATGGTGTTTTGACTCGCATCAATTTACCGGCATCAATCAACATTATGTTGGCTATCTTTGTGGGCTATCTGGTTGGCCAGATTTTTCGCTTTTCAAGAGCTAGTGATGATCAGATTGTGGACAAGGACTATATTTATCAACCAAAGACCGTCCGTCCCATTTTTTTGTCACTCATTTTAGCTATTGGACTTAACATTCTCTTTGTGATTGGAGAGCAAGATAATGTTTTTCTGACGATTAGGCAGGTTACCTCTACCTTTACTGTAACTGATAATCACCTGTTCTCAACCTTTATGATGGGACTTTTGAACACTTTTTCTGCTTGGATTGGAAATAGTCAGGCTTTTGCCCTAAATTCAATTGCCGAGGATAGTTTTGCCTTGGAAAATTTGACCTATGCTGTTTCCCATCATACGACGACTGGGCTTCCCCACCTTTACACACTAACAAATCTTTATCATAGTTATGGCTTGGTTGCTGGCATTGGCTCAGGGCTAGCCCTCTTGGTGGCTCTGCTTTTAGCATCAACCAGTTATAAGGATAAGAAGGTGAGTCTTCTAAGTGTCTTTCCTAGTCTCTTTAACAATGGGGCTCCATTTATGGTGGGGATACCAGTCTTGCTTAATTTAGTTTATCTGGTTCCTTTCCTACTGGCACCTATAATCAATATGGGCATTGCTGCGGTGGCCTTGGCTATTCATCTTATGCCAGCTGCGGTTTATCCAGTTCCAGATGGTACACCAAGTCTTCTTTTCGCCTTTATCGGAACTGGGGGTAGTTTACGAGCTCTTGCTGTTAGTCTGCTCTGTTTTGCAGTCGACATTGTTATCTTTATTCCATTTGTGCGTCTGTCTAATAAAGTACAACACGGTCTAAAAGAGGAAGGAGAGAGCATTGAAACTAAATAAAAAAACTAAGTTGGTCTTTATCCTTGTTGCTTTCTTTCTCATTGGGCTAGCCGTCCCATCCTATAGTTGGACTAGGAAAAATGTCAAGGAAATAGAGACTTTCTATAATTCAAAATTGTCTCCCATTATCATGATTCCAGGGAGCTCCGCTACGGAAAATAGATTCGACGGCCTAGTACGTAAACTCAATCAAGACCGTCCTGGTGTCAAGCATAGCCTCCTCAAGGTTAAGGTTTGGAACAATGGGCGTATCACCTTTGAGGGTAAAATCAAGGATAAGGATAACGAGCCAGTCATTGTTATTGGATTTGAGAATAACAAAGATGGCTATAACAATATCAAGAAACAAACCAAGATGATGAATCAGGCATTTGAAGCCTTGCAGAATAAATACAATTTCAATAATTTTAAAGGGTTGGGGCATTCAAATGGTGGCTTGATTTATACGGCTTTTATTGAAAATTATCTTAGCGACTACGATGTCAAGATAAATTCTTTGATGACTATCGGAACGCCCTATAATTTCACTGAAACCAATATTAAAAATAAATCGGTCATGCTAGCAGACTTTATAGCTGCTAAGGAGAATATTCCGGCTACCCTACATGTCTATTCGGTAGCGGGAACTATCACCTATGATTCGGACGAATTGGTTCCCGATGCTAGTGTGTCCGCTGGGAAATATATCTATCAGAATCAGGCAAAAAGTTATACTGAAATCACTGTTACAGGTGAAGATGCCCAACACTCGGATTTACCAACCAATGATGAAGTAGTGGAACTAATCAAACAACATATCGAAGGACAAGGTGTTCGTAAGAAGCAAAAGACCAATCTAGAACCTCAATAACCTAGAATACTATGTATTATTAGTCTAGTTAGTTATTATCAAATACAAAAGAATAGAGTCTACGATGGCTCTATTTTTTAGAGTAAGACTAACTCTTTAAGTTGTTGTAACTCCTTGTTTTACAACGTTGGTTTTGTTATAATTAATTGAAAAGAAAAAGATGAATGAGAGGTCCTGATATGCAAATACCAAGTCGCTTTACCATTGCTGTTCATATTTTGACCCTTATAGCACAAAATAAGGGAAATGAAACTAAGCTAACCAGTGATTTAATGGCAGGTAGTGTGGGGGTTAATCCAGTTATTATCCGCAAAACCTTGTCGCAACTGAAGAAAGCAGACTTGATTTCAGTTCAAAGGGGAAGTGGAGGAGCCACATTAGCCAAAGCACCAGAGGAGATTAACCTTTTGCAGGTTTATCGTGCGGTGGATAGCATCGGTCCAAGTGGCAAACTCTTTAGTTTTCATGACAATCCTAATCCAGCGTGTCCAGTAGGACGTAATATCCATGGGATTTTGGATCAGAGCCTAGAAGACGTTCAAATGGCAATGGAAAAAGAACTCGAAAAGAAAACTTTGGCTGGTATTTTAAAGGATGCTAAGGCCAACTGGAAAGAAGCTGGAGCTTGATTTTTAGATTTTAAACTATAAGAAATCGAAAGTTTTTCGGTTTCTTTTTAATTTCAGGTTGTAATAATTGACATTACAATAAAACTAAGTATAATAATGTCATATAAATGATTACAACAAAGGAGAAAAACATATGACATACGACTACAATAGTAAGATTTACGTCGCGGAGGCAGTACTTAATGTAAAGGACTTGGCACGTCAGACGGCCTTTTATACACAGATTATAGGACTTGAAATCCTATCTCAAACTGCAACAGAAGTTGTTTTGGGAGCTGGAAACAAGCCGCTAGTTCACTTGATTGAAACCAATCGTGAGGAAGCGGTCAAGTCTAGTTATGGTCTCTACCATATGGCAATTTTATTGCCATCTCGCGAGGATTTGGCAGATGTTTTCAAACATATTGCTGAGCTAGACTATCCATTTGTCGGTGCAGCTGACCACGGTTATAGTGAAGCCCTTTATTTGGAAGACCTTGAAGGCAATGGTATTGAGCTCTATAGAGACAAGCCTGTTGCTGAATGGGATATTCGTGAGGATGGTCGCATCGTTGGTGTAACAGAAGAACTATCAGCTCAAGAAATTTACGAGATGGGACGCAAGGTTGAGCCTTTTGTGATAGCTAAGGATACTCGCATGGGGCATATTCATTTATCGGTCAAAGATAGTCAGCTAGCAACGGCTTTCTATCAGGATGTTTTGGAGCTGGCAGATAAGTTTACCATTTCAAGTGCTAGTTGGATTGCTTCAGGTGATTACCATCACCATTTGGCTGTCAATGAATGGGGTGGCAAAAACTTAGCCAAACGTGACAAAGAGATGAATGGTCTTGCCTACTACGTCCTTGAAGTAGAAGACAAAGAAGACTTGATTACCATAGCAGAACGTGCTAAGAATTGTGGAGCAGAGGTCAAATGGCTATCTTCTAATGCGTTAATCTTGGAGGATAATGATGGTATTTTGACACGGATAAGAAAAAAATATTAACAATTAGTGATTTTTAAGTCGTAACCATTGACATTATATTAAGGATCTATATAATAGTTATTGTAATCAAAGTTATTACAAATAAACTTAACAATTTTAACAATTAACATATATCACAAAGAAAGAGGAAATAACGATGACAAACTTTACAGATTTACAAACAAAACGCCGTTCTATCTATGCATTGGGAAAAGATGTGGAACTTTCAAATCAAGAATTGATTGATACTATCCAAGAAGCGGTTCTTAACACACCAACTGCTTTTAACTCACAAACATCACGTGTGGTTATCTTGCTGGATGAAGAATCAGATGCTTTCTGGAATGAGATTGCTTATTCAGAGCTTGAAAAAGTAACGCCAGCAGAAGCCTTTGAGGCAACAAAAGAACGTTTGGCAGGTTTTGCCCAAGCTAAGGGAACAATCCTCTTCTATGAAGATCAAGATGTAGTGAAAGGCCTTCAAGAGCAATTCCCACTTTACGCTGAAAACTTCCCAATTTGGTCAGAGCAAGGTCACGGAATCGCCCTTTATGCGACGTGGTTGGCTTTGGCTGAGAAGAATATCGGCATGAACGTACAACACTACAATCCACTTGTGGATGCCCAATTGGCTGAAAAATACGACATTCCAGCTAACTGGAAACTCCGTGCTCAAGCGCCATTTGGTCAAATCGTTGCACCAGCAGGAGATAAAGACATCCAGACAGAAGGTCGTTTCAAAGTTTTTGGCGACAAATAATCACTTTAATTTAGTCAGTCAGCTTGCCAGTAGGCTACATACTGACTGAACAAAATCATAATGATAAGACAAATGACTAGCAGGATTGAAGAATCTTGCTAGTTTTTTCTATTTCAAAACTAGTAATGCCTAAGAAAATGTATAGCTTGAATTTTGAAACTTTCCTTAGGTGATAGCAAATGTCAGCGATCTTCTCCGAAGTTTCATGAGTAAAGTTTGAGCCCTCGATTTTTTATTTTTAGGCTCAGGTTAAGACAGTTCTCCAAACCTCTGAGTATCTAAAATTATTTGGTTTTGGGTACTTTCTTAGCGGTATCTTTCACATCAATTTTTCCAAGTCGTTTATCGAAGGAGAGATACATTAAAAGGTTTGAAAAGGTGAGCTGCTTATATTTTATTTCCAATGATTTTGACAATGTTCTTTTTATTTTTGACAAAGATGCTTGTCAAAAATAAAAAGAAGCGTTACAATAGTTTTAGACGAAGGAAGGAGAGGTATTCTTATGGGAGCCATATGGATTCTATTTATCCCTTTTCTGCTTATAGTTTATGCAAGCTCAGAAAAGAAGATAAAAGGATTGAACAGACGCATCAGACGATTGGAAAAACAATTGAAAGGAAATCAAGAAATGTCTAGACTTTTAGAAGAATTAAAAGGACAAACGGTCAGTATTAGACTAAATGGTTTTGGAAGTAATTGGGAAATTGTTGATTGTGATGAAGATTGGGTTAAATTAAGCCGTGAGGGCATTAAACAACATAGGGTGACAAAATTAGTTCGTATTGAAGATGTTGAATTAATTCAGCAATTGAGGTAGTCATCATGAGATTAAAAAATCGTCTGAAAGAGTTGAGGGCGCGTGATGGGCTCAACCAATCTGAGCTAGCCAAGCTAGCAGGGGTCTCGCGTCAGTCCATCAGTCTCTTGGAACGGGGGGAATATACTCCTTCGGTTATTATTGCCATCACCATCGCCCAGGTTTTCAAAGAGCCTGTGGAAAATGTTTTTAGTCTAGTAGAGGAAGAGGAATGATTATGAAAAAGCAACCACAAAAAAGATTTCCACGTTACCGTTTTTGGAGAAATGTAGGGATCATTACAGTTTCTGGTTTGATCGGAGGAGTTATCGGAGTTTTGACAGGGATGTTCGGATCAGAAAAGCCAATTGAAATTCAATCTTTCTTTAGTACAGAAGTACTCTATTTGGGTTCTGCAGTTTTATTCCTGATTGTGTTTATGATTACGATGGGCTTACTGATGTGGGGAAGAAAAGTCCATCAAAAGATGCTTCAAATAGAAGATGAAGATGAGGCATATCACTATGACGTTCAAAAGAAAAAACTTTATGGTTTAGCAACCATTTTTAAAGGAATCTTGATTTTACCATACTTTTTAGTCGTCATATTTTATAGTCAATTGATGTCTATGGATAGACCTGGAACAGGAAACTTGTTTTTTATCTTTGGAGATTTTACCATGCTCTATCTCTTTCTTATCTTGATTGCCCTATTTTTCCTATCGGATATCTTCTTTCGCAAGACCTTCCATCTGATTTATGGAAAATCGATTCCCCGCAATGCTAATGCCAAAGAAGTGCGGGAATTTATGATGAGTATGATGGATGAAGCAGAAAAGCAGATTAGCTACGAGGAAAACTATGAAATTATCATTAAGTTAAGCAATTATATCTTGCCTTTTGCTTTAATTGGAATTTTCTTGATTGGTACCTTTTTCCATACCGATATCTTATTAGCCTTAGTAGTTGTATCACTGATTTATCTCTATATCTTGGTCTCACAATACAAGATTACCAAACGTTATTATAAAGAGTAAAGGAGTCATCCATGTTAGAAATTAGAAATTTAGAAAAAAGCTTTGGGAATAAGCAGGTTCTCTTCGGAGTAGATCTGACAGCTCAACAAGGGCATATCCTTGGCTTAGTTGGGAAAAATGGTGCCGGGAAAACAACTATTTTCCACAGCATCTTGCGCTTTTTGGACTACAGCGGTGAGATTCGCCTAGGTGGCAAAGCGATTACGCAAGAGACCTACAAGGAAATTGGTTATTTGCCAGAAGAACGTAGTCTCATGCCAAAACTCACGATTTTTGAACAGGTCCGCTATTTGGCTGCCTTAAAAGGAATGAGCACCGCCGAGGTCAAGGAAAAATTACCGACCTGGATGGAAAAACTCCAAGTAAAAGGGAAATTGACCGATAAAATCAAGAGCCTTTCAAAAGGGAACCAACAGAAGGTGCAACTGATCATCACCTTGATCCATGAACCTAAATTGATCATTTTAGATGAACCCTTTAGTGGGCTGGATCCGGTCAATACAGAGGTGCTCAAGCAGGTCATCTTTGAAGAAAAAGAGCGTGGGGCAACCATTATCTTTTCTGACCACGTCATGACCAACGTCGAAGAGTTGTGTGATGATATCCTAATGATCCGTGATGGTTCGGTTGTCCTTTCAGGGCCTGTCCAAGAGGTCCGGAATAGCTATGGCAAGACTCGCCTCTTTGTCTCTAACGACTTTAGCAAAGAAGAGCTAGAAGCTCTGCCACACGTGACCAAGGTCAGCATGACCAAGCAAGGGACTTGGAAGCTGATCTTGGATGATGCGTCAGCTGGACCAGAATTATTTGATCGCTTGACCAAGGGCCACTACCTTGCGACCTTTGACCACCAAGCCCCAACTATTGATGAGATCTTTAAACTTGAATCAGGAGTAGAAGTATGAAACAGATGTTTGTCGTAATGAAAGAAACCTATATCAGACAAGTGAAATCATGGAGTTTTCTCTTCATGGTCTTCGGTCCCTTCCTCTTTTTGGGATTGGGCGTCGGAATCGGTTATTTGACGGATTCTTCTACAGATGCTAAGAATCAGGTGGCCTTGGTGACAGAAGTGCCAGCTGTCAAAGAAAGCCTCAAAGGAACCGATAACTTGACCTTAGACTACAAAGATGAAGCTGCTGCTAAAAAAGCCATCAAGGATGAGAAAGTTGCTGCTTACTTGACAGTTGATGAAAAAGATGGTCAGCTAGAAGCTACTTATGTGGGCGACCAAGCCATGAAAACAGAATTGAAAACCCTTGTCGCTGCGAAATTAAGCCAAGTCCAACAAGGAATCAATCTAGCGCGTGCTAATCTAAGCAAAGAGCAACTGACGGCCTTGTCTCAACAGGTTTCTCTCAAAGAAAAAATTGATGAGAAAAAAGAAGGCTTGAAAATGGTGCAAACCATGGTTGCAGGTGGTCTGGGAATGTTGCTTTATATGATATTGATCTTCTACTCTAGTATCACAGCCCAAGAAGTAGCCAGTGAAAAGGGAACTAAGATCATGGAAGTGGTCTTCTCTAGTATCAAAGCAACCGACTATTTCTTCGCACGCATGCTCGGACTCTTCGGAGTGATTTTTACTCATATTTTTGTCTATGTGATTGGTTTAGTAGCTGTTTGGATTTTTAGAGCAGATATCCCTGTTGTCAAGGATTTTCTCGCTCCAAACTCTCCAATTACCCAGCACCTAGCAGAGTCAATCTCGCTCAATACGGTCTTCTTCATTATCCTTGGGATCTTTATGTATGTGGTGCTCTCTGCCTTCTTAGGCTCCACAGTTGCACGACCTGAAGATTCAGGGAAAGCGATTTCGCCACTAATGATGTTAGTTATCTTTAGCTTCCTTGGGGTAACCACCTTGGGAAGTGCCGGTGATGTCTTCTTATTGAAGATCGGTTCGTACATTCCTTTCTTCTCAACCTTCTTCATGCCTTTCCGTACCATAAATGGTTATGCGACTGGTCTTGAATCTTGGTCTTCTTTAGGAATTGCGGTTCTCTTTACCATCGTGGGAACAGTTCTCATCGCCCGTATCTATGCGAGCCTGATCCTTCAGACCGATGACCTCGGACCATGGAAGACCATCAAACGTGCTCTTAGCTATCGCTAATCAAACAAGCTCTCAGTTACAGCTGAGGGTCTTTTATTTCGCAATTGATTTTTGAAACCCTTTTCACTACAATAGAGATACAGAAAAGGAGGCAGTGATGAAGTATATTGATTTTGCTGAAAATGAGCGTTTGTCAACGATTGTCCTTGGGATGATGCGTATTAGCGAATTGAGTGAAGACGAGGTCGAGGCCTTGGTGGAGGCAGCCTTGTCGATTGGAATCAACACCTTTGATCTTGCGGATATTTATGGAAATGGACAGTGTGAGCAGCTCCTTGGTAAGGTCCTCAAACGTCGCCCAGATCTTCGTGATCAGATGTGGATTCAGTCTAAGTGTGGGATTCGCAAAGATGGCTTTACCTATTTTGATTTTTCGAAGGATTATATTTTGGATTCCGTTGATGGCATCCTCGAGCGTCTGCAGATTGAGCGTTTAGATAGCCTTCTCCTTCACCGACCGGATGCCCTCATGGAACCTGAAGAAGTGGCAGAAGCCTTTAATCACTTGGAGCAAGCTGGCAAGGTACGTCATTTTGGGGTATCCAATCAAAATCCTATGATGATGGAATTGCTCAAAACGACAGTCAAACAACCTCTCAAGGTCAACCAGTTGCAGTTGAGTGCAGCCTTTACGCCGAGCTTTGATGCAGGTTTTCATGTCAATATGGAAGGACCGAAGGCAGCCATGAGAGATGGCAGTGTCTTTGAATATTGTCGCTTAAATGATACGGTGATTCAGGCCTGGTCTGTCCTCCAGCATGGCTATTTCAAGGGGAATTTTGTCGGCAAGGAAGAGTTTGCGGCTCTCAATCACGTCCTCAATGACTTGGCGAAAAAATACCAGATCACTCCGACAGCTATCGCTCTTGCTTGGGTCCTCCGCTATCCGGGTAAGATGCAGGCCGTCATCGGAACGACCAAGCCCCAGCATGTCCTTGAAGCAGGGAAAGCAGCAGAGGTGAATTTGACCCGCAAGGAATGGTACCAAATCTACCTGGCTGCAGGAAATGATTTGCCTTAGAATCTTGTTATCAAACCAGATTCCACTCTAATCGGTAGTCTGGTTTTTTGTTTTGTGGTCTTCAGTTTTTTCTTGACAAGCCTTTCCTTTTTATGATATCTTTTAGGCAACAAGTGTTGCGCAACGTATGTTGCGCAAAAGGAGTATTATGCCACCCAAGGTTAAATTTAGTAAAGAGGCTATCATTGGGGCAGCTTTACAATTGGTGAGAGAAGAGGGAATGGCTAGTTTAACTGCTAGAGCATTAGCGGAGAAACTGGGAGCCACACCAAGAGTCATTTTTGGGCAATTTGCTAATATGGCTGAGTTACAAGCAGAGGTTATTGGTGCTGCGGAGATGGTGGTGGTGGAGTATATTCGCAAGGCCTTAGAAGATGAAAAGCCTTTTCGATCTGTCGGGGTTGCTTATATCCTTTTCGCATCAAATGAGCCCCAACTCTTTCAGTTGCTTTTCCAAAATCCTAGCAAAGATCCGATTCGTCGCTTTCAAGATTTTCTTCCCATGAAGGATCATAGTTACCAAATGGTTCTGGATTCGATTGTCGCAGACTATCCTTTGACTCTAGAGGAGGCTAGTCGCTTGTACCAGCATCTATTTATCTACTCGCATGGGATGGCCTCTATGGTTGCTTCTGGTATTTACCAGTTCAGCATGGAAGAAGTGATTGGATTACTGACAGAAGTTTGTCAATCTCTCATCAAAGAAATGGTAGGAAAGAAATGATTCAACTAGAAAATGTGCACAAAAGCTACGGCCAAACCAAGGTTTTAAAGGGGATTGATTTGCAAATTCAAGACCAGGATGATGTGGTTATCCTCGGCCCTTCTGGATCAGGGAAATCAACTCTCTTAAATGTGTTGTCAGGCTTAGAAAAGGTAGACGAAGGGCATATCCTCATTCAAGGACAAGATTTATCACAATTTACGGATGCTCAATTGACGGCCTTTAGACGTGAGAAGATTGCCTTTATTTTCCAGCAGTATTATCTATTGCCGAATCTAACGGTTAGACAAAATGTAAAGATGGGAGCTGACCTGGCAAACAATCATGATTTTTTGCAGATCATCGAGGATTTGGGGCTTGGCGATAAGCTGGACAAGTATCCGAGTGAATTGTCTGGTGGGGAACAGCAGAGAGTCTCCATTGCTCGGGCCTTGGCCAAAAAGCCAGAGATTCTCTTCTTAGATGAGCCGACGGGAGCCCTCGATGAAGAAACAGGACGCAAGATTCTCGACTATATCTGGAAACTGAAGGAAAAACTGGGCTTCACTTTAATCATGGTGACGCACAACCAAAATATTGCGGATATGGCTAGAACCATCATTCGTGTCAATAGTGGCAAGATTACCGAAGTTGTGACCAATGATCAGCCTCAGACTGCCTATGAGATTGGATGGTAAGCCATGTTTTCAGTAAAAGATATTCGAAAATTAGTTGTCGTCAGTATCATTGGAGCCTGTGCGGTCTTTGTGGCCAATCTCTTCTTGAATTTTTACTTGGATATCGAGCAGTTGGAGATTTCTAAAACCAATCCCATGATTCAGACCTACTATGATGCCCAGGTTGCGCTTTCCTGGATGGTGGCCATGGTCAGTGGAGTCGTCTTGTCCTTGACGTCGGTCCTTCTCATGTGTTTTTATATCAAACAATTTGTCGACGACCACAAGGAACAATTAGGAATTTTAAAGGCTTTGGGCTATAGCAATGGCCAGTTGGCTAAACGATTTTGGGCCTTTGGACTCAGTTTTGGAGCTGGAGCGCTTCTTGGCTATTTTGCTTCATTTCTCATGATGGGACATTTTTATGACTTCCGTAATGAGAAGGGGATTTTGCCAGAAATCACCATTCATTTTCACTGGCAGCTCTTGCTTGCTTTGGTGATCCTGCCAACGACCTTCTTTATGCTTCTCGCGATTGGGTATGCTAGAAGACAACTACAAACACCGGCTCTTCGCTTATTGAAAAAGTCTCCAAGTCCGATCAAGGTCAAAAGGAGAAAGAGGGCTCCCAAGAAAGACAAATCCTTCCTAAAAGAGCTGTCCTCGTCACTGATATGGGGGAGAAAATCGATCTTGTTTTTTGTAGTCTTTGGCTCCATGTGTTTTGCGGCCATGGTTCAATTGTCCTTTGGCCTCAGGGATTACACAGATGATATCATCCAAACCATGATGATCATGATTGGCTTGATCCTTTCTTTCTCGATTCTCTTTTTGTCATTGGGGATTGTCGTCTCAGAAAGTCGTGAAACCTTGGCTCTTATGAAGGCTTTTGGCTACACCGATCGTGAATGCCAAGGTCATATTCTCGCTCCCTATCGTTTTTGGGCCTATATAGGATTTGTTCTTGGGACGGTTTATCAATATGGCATCATGGAAATCTTGATTGGTGTAATCAAAGATACAGTTCCTGAAAAGATTGAGCATAGCTTTGATTGGAATGTTTGCTTCTGGACCTTGCTTGGCTTTGCTGTGGTTTATGAAAGCCTGTTTTATCTATCCAACAGAAAACTCCAAAAGCAAACCATCAAAGAAGTGCTCTTAGCTGAATGATTTATGACAGTAATCCTTAATATCAGTGCTTTTTGATGAGAAAAAATAGTAGATTGATTGACTTTAGACCTCTTTAAGAGGTCTTTTTCTACTATGAAAACGCTACATAAGAGACTAAATGCACTATCACAATCTTGTGATAGTTTACATCTTCTTAACATTGTCCCGAAATTCTTGCATTCTCTATTGTTAAAGCGTATGATAGACACTGTTTTAATTTTAGTGCTTTAAAACATGTCTTGAAATATTTCTAGATGTACAAGGCAAAAAGAATTTTATGAAAGAGGAGTCTCGAATGTCAGATAAACAAATGAAAACCCTTGGTTGGGTGGCAACCTTCATGTCAGTTATGATGTATGTATCATACGTACCACAAATCATGGACAATTTGTCTGGTCATAAAGGAAACTTTATCCAACCATTGGTAGCTGCAGTCAACTGTAGCCTTTGGGTTTACTATGGTCTCTTTAAAAAAGAACGTGACCTTCCCCTTGCTGCGGCCAATGCACCAGGTATTATCTTTGGTTTAATTACAGCATTGACAGCTTTGTTCTAAAATAAAGCAAAATTTCTTTCTATACTATTTTTCTTAACGCATAAAACGAGAGCAGAACTAGCGACAGTCAAAGATTGTCGTTTTAGTTTCACTCTCGTTTTATTTTTAGTTATTAAGAAGAACCTTGATAGCATCTTCCATTTTTAGTGGATCAGTTTTGGAAGAAAAGCGTTCGACGACTTGTCCCTCACGGTTAATCAGAAACTTAGCAAAGTTCCATTCAATTCTAGCCCCAAGGGGTCCAGATTTTTCTTTTTTAAGCCACTTAAAAAGTGGCTCTGCTTCCTTACCATTGACCTTGATTTTGGCAAAACGAGGGAAGGTCGTATGGTAATTGAGGGTGCAGAAGGTATTGATTTCTTCAGCACTACCAGGTGCCTGTCCCATAAACTGATTACAAGGAAAATCAAGAATCTCGAATCCTTGGTCTTTGTATTTGTCATAAAGTTCCTGCAAGCCCTGATATTGTGGCGTCAAACCACATCCTGTTGCTGTATTGACGATTAAGACGACCTTGCCCTTATAGTCTTTGAGAGACACGGGTTGGTCAGCTTGATCTGAAACTGTAAAATCGTATAAGGATGTCATAGAAAATCTCCTTTTATTTGTTTGAGACTATTATAGCAAAAATAGAGACATAAGAAATGTACTCTTACAGTAGAGCTTTTAGCATTTCCCCACCAAAAAAACCAAGACTTTCGTCTCGGTTTCAGGTTTCATCTCATCTTAAGACACCACATGTCCATCTTTATCGAAGGTATAGAGTTTACCGTCGATGAGGACAGAGCGGTTAGTGTATCTTTCACCTGTTTTAGGGTCGAAATAGTAGGTGTAATTATCAACTGTGACAAAGCGTCCTAGGACTTGTTTGCCTTCAGCGTCGAAGTAGAGGACCTTGCCGTCAACTTCTTGGAAGCCGGTCACTTTCTCACCTTTATCATTGTAATAATAGTTGTCGCCCTTATCGTAGACGATACGATTGCGGTAGGCAGGTTCACCCTTGCGGTCAGTAACTACGCCATTGTCATCAGCGTTATAGGCTCTGTCCCCGATGACAAAACGTCCTGTTTCAAGGTTTCCGCTAGCTCGGAAGTAGTAGTTCTTGCCGTTGATGGTTTGCCAACCTGTCAGAGCAGCTCCGTCATTGCCATAGTAGCGTGTTGGGTAGAATGGAAAGCGTGGAGAACCTTCGTAGTTGTATGATTTTGAAAAGGAGTTACGAGTCATGATACCAGTCAATTGGTCAAATTGGTAAGTCTTACCATTGATTGTGACCTCTGTGCCTTTGGCTTGACGGCCATCTTCATAGAAATAGTAACTGACGTCATCAAAGGTCTTCAGGCCAGTGACTTTTTGACCATTTTCATAGAGATAACTTGTGCCGCTACGATCCGTCTGCAATTGGTCAAAGTGGATGGCTTTTTCTTTTGTCGCATCAATACCCTTGGCATCAAAATTAAAGGTTATACCGCGATAAGTAAGGGCCTTGTTAGTTGTTGCAATGGCAACGTTTGTGGTCACTTTTTGACCATTTGGTGCTGTGAAGGTCATTGGTGTTGAGTCGAAATGGTAGAGGTGACCATTAAGAATGTCCCATTCGTCAATAGTTGACCATTGTGATTGGCGGACGTTACTATATTTAGATCCAAGAATCTTACCATCATATTGATAAGGACCTTCTTTGATATTACCGTCGGCATCTGTAACATAGACACCTTCAAGTTCATACGAATTCTCACCAGTACGCTTGAACTCAGGATAGAGACCGTTTGTCAAGAGTTTTCCATCTGGGCTAAAGAGTTGAGAGTTGATAACTCCTGTGTAGAGGTTTCCTTTAGGTGTGTCGTCATCAGAATAGTCGCTACCATAATAACGGTTGCCATCAACTTCAAACCAGCCTGTCTTGAAGGCACCATCATTGCCAGCGTAGTAGATGTTTTCAGAGAAGTCACCGTAACGCCCAGTAGATTTATCATGGTAGAAGGCATTACGTAGGACAGCACCGGTGTCTTTGTTGGCGAAGTAGTGGTTATCACCTAGGTTGAAAATCTTTCCTCGGACTTGTTGGCCCTTATCGTTGAAGTAGTAGAGGTCCTTGTTAATAGTTTGGAAACCAGTGACCTTTTTGCCATTAGCATCGTAGTAGTACCATTCTTGATCAGTACCTTGAACAAATTGATTTCGATTTGTGGTTTGGTCAGCTTTAGTAGTCGCCACACCATTGCTATCAAAGTTATAGACCGTACCGTTTAAGGTAAGTGAGCGATTAACCCACTTGTCACCTGTATTTGGATCGAAGTAGTAGGTTTTGCCACCAACAGTAACCAGTTGTCCCTTGGCTTGTACACCATATTCGTGGAAATAAAGGTTCTGTCCGTTAATGGTTTGGAAACCAGACACGGCTTTACCATCAGCTCCGAAGTAGTACCAAGAGTTGTCTCTATTGATAAATTGGTTAGTTACTGGATTTCCATTATCTTTATCGAAATAGTAGATATCGTTACCGTAGTAAAGGAAGTCCCCTTTGATTTGTTGACCATTGTCATTGAAGTAGTGAAGGCTACCGTCTACAGTTTGAAAGCCATGAAGCGCTTTACCATCTTTACCAAAGTAATACCAATTCCCTTTATCGTCAGAAACATAACGGTTGGTTACCATAATACCAGTCTTAGGGTCAAAGTAATACTGTTGTCCGTTCAGGTTTTGAACACTTGTCTTGTAGTGAGCCTGGCTACGGTCTAGAAATTCGGTTTGGAAACCAAATGGGGCTGAGAAGCCTTTAGTTGCCTTGAAGTCATTGATGTAATACCAGTTTCCAGCTTTATCCGAAACAAAGACAAAATTAGGTTGATTACCAGTAGCATCAAAGTAGTAAAGATTTCCATTTTCAGTGATGAAGTCATCTTTGACCATCTTGCCATCTTTGTCGAAGTAGTAAAAGCCAAAGTATTTATGGTTGACGTTGTTAAGAGCTTGTAGACCTGTTACGCGACGTCCATTGTCTTTATCGAAATAGTAGCTATCACCATTAATAGTGACGATTTCGTTTTTAGCTTGTCGACCATCTTCGTGGAAGTAGAGGTTAAAGCCATCGATATTCTGAGCACCAGTGACGGGTTTCCCATCTTTGCCGAGGTAATACCAGTTGTGGTTGTTGTCTTCAATAAACTGGTTGCGTTTGTTCGTTTCAGGTAGAACTGCTGTCAAACGACCTTGGGCATCAGCATTGTAGGCTTGACCATCGATGTTGATAGAGGTATTGGTTACCTTACGTCCATTGGCTTTGTCATAGTAGAAAGATTGTCCATTTTCTGTGATAATCTCACCCTTGGCTTGCTTGCCATCCTCGTGGAAATAAAGGTCGAAATGGTCAACGTTTTGGGCACCAGTCAAATTTTTCCCATCTTTGAGATAGTACCAGTTGCCCTCAGCATCGCTCTTGAATTGACCGCCAGAAACGACAGTAGTTTCAACAGATTCTGGTGCTTGACTGTTTACTTCAGTGACTGTGCTAGCTGTTTCTGAAGTTGAAGTAGCAGTTCTCGTTTCGCCACTAGACAAATTGTAAGTGCTGCTTGCTTGGTCTTCTTTAAGGACTGGTTGTTTATCAGTTGTGACAGTAGCAGTTGTATCAGTTGCACTATTGGTTGCGACTTGATCAGCTTTTGCTGTAGCTACAGTTGTTTCTGTGACGAAATGATCAGGATCCTGGCTGACACTTTCAGGTGTGCTAGCTGAGGTAACTTGATTTGTAGCTTGTTCGTCGGCAGAGACACC
The DNA here is from genome assembly GCF_001556435.1 of Streptococcus sp. CCH5-D3. Classification (NCBI taxonomy): domain Bacteria; kingdom Bacillati; phylum Bacillota; class Bacilli; order Lactobacillales; family Streptococcaceae; genus Streptococcus; species Streptococcus sp. CCH5-D3. The sequence goes on along the minus strand of NZ_LSIW01000097.1, from coordinate 52,583 downwards.
AACTCCAATCAATGAGGCACCAAGTGCCAAACCAGACACGGCAATGGTAACCCATTGTTTTTTCACTTTATGAAGTTTAAAATGAACTTTATTTTCCATAAAAGTTCCCCTTTTCCTTTTTAATGACCCCATTCTAACATCTTTCATTAGAAGAATCAAACGCATTCATAAGATTTTCATGTTTTTTTCTAAAAATTGAAAATTCTTTCCAGATAAGGATTTGAGAAACAAAAAAGAATGCTAAAGGACTACTTTAGCAAGCTTCTTTTAATCGAGATGTATGGAAAATTAAAAAGTAAGCACTGGAAGTCCCCATCTTCAACATAGCATTCCCCAATAAAAGTATAAAAATACAGAAAAAGGTCCATTTAGACCAAGAAATATGGTATAATAGTTCGGTATTTCGCAAAAAATGGAGTATAAAAATGAGTATTTTTCGTAAAAAGGATGTCGGTCTCGCTCAGACTGAGATGAAACGACATCTGACCCTTAGGGATGTGGTCCTGCTGGGAATCGGTGCCATGGTTGGTACAGGAATCTTTACGATTACTGGTACCGCGGCATCGACTCTGGCTGGTCCTGCCCTGATTATTTCAGTCTTGATTTCAGCAGTGTGTGTTGGGATGTCAGCGATTTTCTTTGCCGAGTTTGCCTCACGTTACCCATCAGCCGGTGGTGTCTATGGTTACCTCTATGCTGTCTGGGGGGAGTATCCTGCCTGGATGGGTGGCTGGTTGACCATGATTGTCTTTATGAATGCCGTATCCAGTGTTGCCTCTGGTTGGGGTGCTTACCTCAAGGGGCTACTTGCTAGCTTTGGTCTTAAGTTGCCTCAAGCTATCAGTGGACCTTTCAATCCCAGTCAAGGTACTTACATTGATCTTTTGCCAGTCTTGGTCTTGGTCTTGGTGACGGCTCTTCTTCTCATGAATTCCAAGCAGGCCCTTCGTTTGAACTCCCTCTTGGTAGTGCTCAAGTTTTCAGCCTTGGCGGTCTTTATCTTAGTGGGCCTCTTCCATTTGAATCCTAGCAACTGGGCAGATTTTGCACCATTTGGGTTTGGTCAGATTTATGGAGGAAAAACTGGGATTATGGCTGGTGCCTCTCTCATGTTCTTTGGATTCCTTGGTTTCGAGTCTATCTCTATGACCGTAGACGAGATTAAAGAGCCGCAAAAGAACGTTCCTCGAGGTATCGTTCTTGCCTTGATTATTGTGGCTTCACTTTATGCAGTGGTTTCTCTCGTCTTGACAGGAGTGGTTCACTATACCAAGTTGAATGTCGACGATGCCGTGGCTTATGCCCTTCGCTATATCGGTATTTCTTGGGCAGCCAACTACGTCTCTGTCGTTGCTATTATGACCTTGATTACGGTATGTATTTCAATGGCCTATGCCCTTAGCCGTATGGTTTATAGCCTGGCGCGTGATGGTTTCCTTCCCCAAACCTTCCAAAAGGTTTCAAAGACTAATAAGGTTCCACATCATGCGACACTTTTGACAGGCGTTTTGTCAGCTATCTCAGCAGGTATATTCTCCTTGGCCAATATGGCATCCTTGGTTAACATTGCGACCTTGGCTTACTTGGTTCTCTTGGCTATTGCCCTCATTATTCTTCGTAAGGATAAGGGGTTGCCACAAAAGGACGAATTTAAGGTTCCATTTGTTCCGGTCTTGCCTATTATTTCAATTATTGTCTGTCTCTCCTTTATGAGTCAGTACAGTTGGCAGACATGGTTAGCCTTTGGCTTGGCAGTGCTAATCGGTTCAGTTATCTATGCCTTTTACGGTTACAAACATTCTAAGTATTAAGATGAAAACGTTAGGTCAGAAGGCCTAGCGTTTTTTGGTATAATGAAAGGAAAGTAAAAGCAGGAGTAGATTGATGAAATCAGACCAGATGTGGCAAGCCTATAAGATTTTAAATCAGTCAATCGGAGATAAGATTGATGCCTGGGCTTTTGGCGTGGAAGCAGATTATTTGGCAGAACTCGTATTGATGGGGCAAAAGACAGCAACCAGCTCAGCTTTTGACTTGTATGCAGTGGGGAATGAACCATTGCCCAAGGAAAATGAACTGAGCGTCATTCTTGATAGTAAGGAGAATGCTATTTGTATTATTGAAACGACGAAAGTTGAGGTCATCCCATTTAAAGAGGTTTCTGAAGACCATGCCTACAAGGAAGGTGAAGGAGACCGTAGGTTAACCTATTGGCGAGAGCTTCATGAGACCTCTTTAGCAAATGGTTGCATGAGGTTGGACTACATTTTAGTCAGGACAGTCTAGTTGTGTTAGAAGAATTTAGAGTAGTTTATCCTATAGAATGAAAGTTCCAAAGTTTTTGGGATTTTTTTACTTTAAGGAAAGATTAACCTTTCTTTAAGTCTTGTCTTAGGTTTCTTGTGTTTAATAGAGGCATCTCAAAAGTAAGAAAGAGGTCCAACATATGACATACAAAGATACGAAACAAACACAAGAACGTTACGCCATTAAAAAATCATCAAAATGGAAAACTGCAGGTTCAGTCCTAGTAGCGAGCTTAATTTTTGGTAGCTCGGTCGTCTTAAATGAAAATAAGGCTTCAGCCGATGAGACTAGCACCGAATCAACACTATCAACGGTTACGACGGGTGAAACCACTGCTGATTTGATTGAAGAAAGTGTGCAGACAGAAGATGCGTCAAATACTACTGAAACAAGTACAGACACTGATACAAGTACTACAACTACAACTTCCGACACGGCTTCGTCAGCAACAAGTTCAACATCCGACACAACAGATACATCGTCAAGTAGTGAAATATCTAATCAGTCAAGCACATCCTCAACTTCAGAAGCAAGTTCTTCTGAAACTGCTGCAACAACAACTAATGAAACTTCAGAAACGGCTACAACTACTACAGATGAAAACAGTAGCACTCATACAAGCACAAGCTCCACTGAAGCGACTGCTTCAGAGACAGCTTCAGTTTTAACCAACAATGCTTCAGATACTACATCTGAGACAACAACAACTGAGTCTAGCAGTGATGATTCAGAAAGCACGACGACCACGATTACCTTTAATGGGACAACTGTGGTAACGAGTGATAGTAGCACAGTAACAGTTGATGGCACTACCGTTACCATTAATCAATCAGGTTCATATACACTAACAGGTAATGGCTCAAGTTATACTATTATTGTGTCTGGTAGCGTGACGGATCCGGTGACAATCTACTTGGATGGAGTGACCTTAACAGATTCGTCAATCACTTCTAATTCCTCAGCAGAATTGACGGTGAATGTCCTTTCAGACAGTTCCATTTCTTCGACTTCTGCTAATGCCATCGAAGCAGCGGGAGCTTTGACTATCACCAGCGGTACTGGAAGTAGCTTGACCCTTTCAAGTACTGAAAAGCACGCCATTAAGGCTGACAGTGTAACGGTTGACTCTGTAACGCTTGATTTGACTTCTGAGGCCAAGGATGGCATCAATGCGACGACAGCTGTAACCATTAAAAATGCCATAGTCAACATCACAGCAACTGATGATGGTATTCAAGTCGAAGACGAAACAGATGTGAATAGTGGTGATTTGACAATTACCGACTCAACGGTAACCATTAATGCGACTGATAAAGGTATCACGGTTACGGATGAATTGACCATTGAAGGCAATTCTAAAGTAACAGTCGTGGCAGGTGACGAAGGCCTTGAAGGACGTTATATCAATTTGACAGGTGGAACCGTTGACATCACTGCTGGAGATGACGGTATTAACGCCACTGAGTGGACGACCAAGGACAGTGCAGACACTTCAAGCCTAACCAACTCGACTTCTGATTTGGAAAATGAAGTTGCCATCAATATTGACGGTGCAACGGTTACAATCCTAGCAGACGGTGATGGTATTGACAGTAACGGGAATGTGACAGTTAAAAGTGGTTCTCTCTATGTCGCTCAGACAAGTGCAGATAATGCCGCTATCGACTATGATGGGACAGGTATTATCTCGGGTGGTACTGTATGGGCTATTGGTAACCAAGGAATGGCTCAGGCCTTTACAACGGGTTCGAGCCAATCTTATATCATGGCCAACATTTCAGGTAGTGCAGGGGACACCATCACAGTCACTGATAGCTCTGGAAATGTTGTTGCCACAACGACAGCGACGTCTTCATTTGGAAATGTAGTCTTTAGTACCGAGAGTCTAACTTCGGGTGAAACCTATACCATCACGACCTCAAGTGGTTCAAGTGCCACTGCAACAGCTACTGAAGAAGGCACAAACAACGGTCCTGGTGCAGGTGGAATGGGTGGATTCCCAGGTGGAAGCTTTGACAATACCTCAATGTCTGATAATTTCGGAGGCTATGGGGGACCGACTAGCTATGGCGGAAGCTCAACTAATACTGGTAGCATTAACACACCATGGGGCCAATCTGGTTCAATAAGTTCTGAGAATACGTCTAGCACAAGTACTACAAGTTCAACAAGTCAAACGACTAATACAGGACGTCCAACCCCACCAAACTTTGCTAGTCAAACAAGTAGCTCAAGCTCAACAAATACTAGCACTACGACAGGCAATAGTGCTAATCAACCAGCTACCAATGCTTCAGCACTGACAGCAACAAACACAGCCTTATCAAATCAAAGTACGTCAACATCAAATCCTTCAAGCTTTGAAGGAGCATCGCTTAAATCAAATACCTCTCTCGCTAACCAGCCTACAAAAGAGCAATCGACACAAACAATGACCAATACATCAAGCAGTGCCCAACAACAAGCTCATGAGACTGCTGAGAAATTGAATAAGATTCTTACTCAAAATCAAAGTTCCCAAGCGGAATCAAAAGGTCAGCTAAGAGAAGTTTCCAACCAAAAGGAAGCTACAAAAACAAATGTTCAGACTGATTTTGCTCAAAAACAAAATAGTCAGACAAGCTCTAAGGCTAATCAGTCTGCTAAAAGTTCACAAAGTAGCCAAGCAAACCAATCAACGTTACCAGATACTGGTGATGTGAGTAGCTTGGGATTAGGTGCATTAGGAGCTGTACTTATGACAACATCATTTGCACTTAAAGGAAGCAAGCATTCTCGTAAGTAATTTCAGTTTAGAAAACATATAAAAAGAAGTTCTCTTGCCAAATGGCTTGAAAACTTCTTTTTTGTCTTATTTTTTAAAGCTATTTTTAAGGCCTTCAACAGCACCTTCAATGCCTTCTTTAACATCTTCGAGACCGTCTTTTGCTTTTGCTACAACTTTTTCAACAGCACCTTCAATTTCAGTCTTTTTGTCGCCAGTCAGTTTACCAGCACCCTCTTTAAGAGCACCTTTAGCTTGATTCAATTTATCTTCGATTCCCATGATAGAACCTCCTTTTTATGATGAGACCATTGTAGACAATATTAAACGGTAATGCAAGTATTTTGTTTAATAAGTGACAACATTAATCTTTCCTTTATCATATTCAGCGATGAAGATATCTGAAATGTTGTCATATCCCATTTTTTGAAGCTCTTCATTTAACCAATCCTCCGTTTTACCAATAGTATCAAGAATTTCTGTTTGAATGACCCCATCAGTAACGATTGGGTATTTCGGATTTTCATCACCCGCACGAACCACAATCAATTGGCCGTTCTGTTCAATAACTGCACGTTTAACCTCTTTAAGTTGAAAAATTCCTTGGGAACGTAATTTTAAAGCGACATCAGAGGCTGAAAGTCCTTTAGAGCGACAAGCTTCAGGATCTAGTTGACCATGTTTGATGATGACAGTTGGTTTACCGTCAATCAAATGTTTGATAAAGAGAATATTGGTAATTAGCCATTTTAGAAGTAAAATCAAAATCGTCCAAATAATCAAAATCACGATATATTGGAGGATTGAAACGGTACTACTATAAATTGTACCACCGAGGATTGCACCAAGAACAAAGTTCTGTACTTGGTCAGTAGCTGAGCTAGGTGCTAGGTTTCCTTTACCTGTTAAATTGATAACAAAGACGAGTGAAATAAGCCCCAAAGCTAGTTTAATTGCAACAGTAAGATAAAAAGATGTCATTTTTTAACCTCCACGAGTTCAACGTCAGACTTGTAAAGTTTTATTTGTTCTAGCAAGTAGCTGTCAGGTTCTGAACCTGAGATGGCACGATAGTACTTGTTTCCAACTTTGAGGATAGCGCCATCTGTAGTAGTAGAAGTATTGACATAAACCTTGCTCTTATCAACGTCAAGATTTTTAGACACAACCTCGATAAAGTGAAGAGATGCTCTAAATTGGTCGTTGTTAGATTGATTGCTTTGGAAATTACTGATAGCAATTAGAACCACGGCAACTAAGGTTAAAATAGAAATAATAGAGAGTTCACGAAACTTAGTATCATGGCGTTCTTTGAAGGCTTTAAAAGCAAATACACCGGTCACTAAAATAAGTCCTGCAGTAATGGCAACCATAACCCAGTTTTGTTGGCTAATCTGACTTAGCACATAGTCATAGGAATAGAATTTCATTGAGAGATTTCCTTTCATAATATCAATAACATTATAGGTTAAAAATTTGTGTAATTCAAATAGATGAATTTAGGAAAACGTTTAACTGGACATATTTTTTTAGGTGTCTATTAAGGTTAGTGATCCGGAAAGTTAGCCTGCTAATTCTGTTCTTTTCTTTATAAGTTTGTTGAATTTTTCACAAATTATGCTTATAATTGAGGTAATTACTCGTCAAAGTCTGTTTGTGATTTGCTGATGATGGAGCTTACTGGCTATAGGTGATTTTTGGAACATCCGCTTTAAAGTGGAACTGATTCATTTATCATGATGTGAGTAATCATCTATGTTAAGACATAGATTTTGAGTCTATTCATTCTTATATAAGGAGTTTTTATGTCTGAACCATTATTTTTACAATCTGTTATGCAGGAGAAGATTTGGGGTGGCACGCATTTGCGTGATGTCTTTGGCTACGACATTCCAAGCGACCATGTAGGAGAGTACTGGGCTATTTCCGCACACCCAAATGGTGTTTCTACTATTAAAAATGGTCGCTATGCCGGTCAAACTTTAGATGTTCTTTATGCAGAGCATCGTGAATTGTTTGGAAATCGTCAGGAACCTGTTTTTCCACTTTTAACTAAGATTTTGGATGCCAATGATTGGCTTTCAGTTCAGGTCCATCCAGATGATGCTTATGGACTTGAACATGAAGGTGAACTTGGTAAAACAGAGTGTTGGTATATCATTGCTGCTGAACCAGGTGCTGAAATTATTTATGGCCACAATGCCAAATCAAAAGAAGAACTGCGTCAGCAAATTGAAAGTAAGGATTGGGAAAATCTTTTGACTAAGGTTCCAGTTAAAGCAGGTGATTTCTTCTATGTGCCAAGTGGTACCATGCATGCTATTGGTGCAGGTATCTTAGTTCTTGAAACCCAACAGTCAAGTGACACAACCTACCGTGTGTATGACTTTGACCGTAAGGATGACCAGGGCAACCTGCGTGAGCTCCATCTGGAAAAATCTATCGATGTCCTAAATATTGGTGAACCTGCCAACAGTCGCCCAGTCACAACAAAAGTAGATGACCTCAAATCAACGCTTTTAGTAGCAAGTGATTTCTTCGCCGTTTATAAATGGGAGATTTCAGGTAAGGCTTATTTTGAAAAGACTGCAGATTACAGTTTGTTTAGTGTACTTGACGGTCAAGGAAGTCTCCTTGTTGATGGTCAAGAATATCCAATTGCAAAAGGAAGCCACTTCATTCTACCAAGCGATGTTCAAGCTTGGGAAATTCAGGGAGAGCTTGAATTGATTGTTAGTCATCCTTAATTAAACTATCAAACTAGACGAGATAAGAATCTTGTCTAGTTTTTTCGTACAATGATACAGAAAATTTGCAATTTTAAAAACCTTTCCTAATAAGTCTGAATAGCTTGAAGTTCCAAACTAATCATGTCATACTAAGTAAGTTGACTAAAATAGTAATAAACAAGTTATCTTTTTTGAGATGATATCTTGTTTGTCTTAGATCGGAGAAACTTATGTTAAAAAAAGGAGGCCTTACAGCTTTATTGTTGTTTGGTATGTTCTTTGGAGCCGGAAATCTGACCTTTCCGCCTCAGCTAGGCTTTGAATCTGGAGGTCATTTTTGGCCTGCGATTGCAGGGTTTGTCCTATCAGGTATTGGTATTGCCATCCTAACGCTGGTGATTGGGACCCTAAATCCTAAGGGGTACATTCATGAGATTTCACAAAAAATCTCGCCTAAGTTTGCCCTAGTCTATTTGGCAGTCCTTTATCTGTCTATTGGTCCTTTCTTTGCCATTCCTAGAACGGCAGCAGCAGCCTTTTCGATTGGCTTCTCGCCTTTGATTGGCAGTGGACATACCAGCCTTTGGCTCTTTGTCTTTACCGTAATCTACTTTGCTTTAGCACTTTGGATTGCCATGAACCCATCTAAAATTCTAGATAGTATTGGACGTATCTTAACACCTGTCTTTGCTATTATGATTGTTATGGTTATTGTGGCAGGAGCACTTAAATACGGTGCTCACAGTCCTCAGGTAGCTAGCCAAGCTTATCAAGCTTCTGCATTTGGTAAGGGATTCTTGGAAGGCTACAACACCTTGGATGCCTTAGCTTCTGTGGCCTTCAGTGTAGTGGCAGTAGTCACTCTCAACCAACTAGGCTTTAAATCTAAGAAAGAGTATATCTCTACCATTTGGGTCGTTGGTTTTGTAGTGACGCTTCTCTTTGGTGCTTTGTATTTGGGACTAGCCTTTTTGGGCAATCATTTCCCACTCCAAGTGGCAGGCCTACCAAAAGATGCCAATATTGGTGCTAGCGTCTTGTCACAAGCCACACAAGCTATCTTTGGACCAGCTGCTCAGATTTTCCTAGCTATCATGGTGACAGTGACTTGTTTCACAACAACTGCAGGACTTATCGTTGCGACAGGAGAATTCTTCCACAAGGCATTTCCGAAAGTATCCTACAAGGCTTACGCCATTCTCTTTACCTTGATTGGGTTTGCGATTGCCAACTTGGGACTTAACAATATCATTGCTTTCTCAGTGCCAGTGCTTTTGATTCTCTACCCAATCACGATTACGATTGTCATGATTGTGATTGCCAACAAGTTCGTGGCCTTGTCTAAACCTGGTATGCAGGTTACAGTTGCGGTAGTAACGCTGATTGCCTTGCTTAGCGTGCTTGGCAGCCAGTTCAAGCTTGCAGGACTAAATGCCCTTATTAACTTCCTACCATTGTCAGGAGCATCATTGCCATGGTTGATACCAGCCATCTTGTGTATTCTCTTGTCTCTCGTCTTACCAGATAAGATTAAGAGCGAAAGCTTCGAAATGGAATAAACATAAAATCCTATCACAATGTGATGGGATTTTTTCTCCCTCAAGTCACTATAAGTGCGAAATCTTCTCAAAAGCGTTACACTTAAGGCGTGGAGATGAAAGTATCTATTGAAGGGAGTGTTAAAAATGTCAAATCTAAATAATCATATGATTTATCTTGCTGGTGGCTGTTTCTGGGGTGTTGAGGAGTATTTTTCACGTGTGCCTGGTGTGCTTGATGCGGTTTCGGGTTATGCCAATGGCCGTAGCGAGACGACTCGCTATGAGCTTATCGGTCAGACGGGTCACGCTGAAACGGTTCAGGTGACCTATGATGCTAGCAAGGTGTCCTTGCGTGAGATTTTGCTACATTACTTCCGTATCATCAATCCTCTGAGTAAAAACAAACAGGGCAATGATGTGGGAACTCAGTACCGTACGGGTGTCTACTACACGGATGCAAATGATTTATCGATTATCGAGCAAGTTTTCCAAGAAATGACTGAGCAATACGGTCAGTCTTTGGCGGTTGAATTGTTGCCCCTCCAACACTTTATTCCTGCTGAGGATTATCATCAAGATTATCTCAAGAAAAATCCTAATGGCTACTGTCATATCAATGTCAATCAGGCAGCTAGTCCTGTCATTGATGCTAGTGCTTATCACAAGCCAAATCAGCAGGAGCTTAAGGAAAGTTTGAGTCCAGAAGCCTACGCTGTGACTCAGGAGAATGGAACAGAACGGGCCTTTACGAGTCCGCTTTGGAATCAGTTTGAGCCTGGGATTTATGTTGATGTGGCGACTGGTGAGCCACTCTTTTCGTCCAAGGACAAGTTTGATTCGGCCTGTGGTTGGCCAAGTTTCTCTCGCCCTATAAGCCCAGAGGTAGCCAACTATAAGGAAGATCATTCGCACAATATGGATCGTATTGAGGTACGTAGTCGTGTGGGTGATTCTCATCTAGGTCATGTCTTTCCAGATGGGCCAAGTGATAGAGGTGGTTTACGCTACTGTATCAATGGTGTAGCAACGCGATTTGTTCCTAAAGCTGACATGGCAAAAGAGGGCTATGCTTACTTGCTTGATCAAGTGGATTGATTAGGTATTCTGAAGGAATGATATTACTTACTAAAAAGAGGTTGGTTCCCCTTGGTTCTAACCTCTTTTTTCATGACAGAAGAAGATGTAAATAAGATGAAAGCCTTTTAAACCTAACATGATATGTAACCTAACCATTCAGGACAAAAAAGTGACCTTTCATTACATTTTTTAACAATTTAGGCAAAATTGTTTTACGTTTCAAATAAAAAAATAGTACACTATAATAGTGAGAAATCTGACAAGTGTAAATGTGTCCTTCTCCTTGGCTTTTGCTGGTTTTGGCGTCTGTAAACATTATTGTACTTTACGTAATAATGAGTCTTCCCAACCTCCCAATATGATTTTATATGTCTTAACTTACCAAAACAAGACTAGCAAGAGAATACTAAGATATTTCCTTAAGAAGTAATGACAGCGCTTGTTAGATTTTGTGATAACATTCAGATAGTCCTAAGGACTATGTTATTGTGCTAAACCTTTTTGACGGAGATTATTATGGAATGGATGAATAAACTAATCATATTAATAGCCATTTGTGTCTTGTGGTTCTGGTCTTTTCTTTTACTTCCTAAAACAGGGGAGAAAGTAGTTTATCTTTATCATTTCCTAGCTCTGTGTGGTTTAGTCATGATTTATTTTGCCCTAGTTGATCCAGCTGGTCTCTGTGATACTTTTTTCAATATTAAACATCTATGTTTTCATTAATGAATCCAGTTTGGTAATAGGTCAGGAAAATCTGAATATAATTAATCACTCATCAAAAGAAGCTTTCTGTGTATTGATAACAGTCTATCTGTTTTCAATATGCAGGAGGTTTTTTTCTGTATTATCGAGATTTGAGCATAGAAAAAGCAGTCTGACAAGACTGCTTCAGGGATATCACTGTTGTGATTCGTAACGTTTGACGATTCTATTTAAGCGCCATTGGTAACAGAGACCACTGACGATAAGGCTGGCAATCAAGCCAATCCAGTAACTGTAGGGACCTAGACCAGTGACTTTTTCAAGAAGGAAGCCAACTGGGAAGGTGATGCCCCAGTAGGCTAGGACACCGAGATAAAAAGGCACCTTGGTATCCTTGTAGCCACGGAGGATTCCTTGAAGCGGAGCCGCAAAGACATCTGCCACTTGGAAGAAGAGGCTATAGGTCATGAAAATGGCTGTCATCCTCAAAAATTCAGGCTCATGCCCATAGAGTTCTGCCAAATCATAGCGTAAGAAGTAGAGGAAAATCAAGGTAAAGATAGAAAATCCTAGAGCTGTCAATCGTCCCAGCTTGCTGTAGCTCTTGACAGCATCCATGCGTCTAGCCCCAAATTCGTAGGAAATAATGATAGCCATGGCACTGGAAATGCTGAGAGGAAAGGCATACATGAGATTTGAGAAATTCATGGCCGCTTGGTGACTAGCAATCACAAGGGATGGATACTTAGACATAAGCAAACCAACACCAGAAAAGATTGCGACTTCCGCAAAGACGGTCCCACCAATAGGGAGACCTAGTTTGAGGGCGTCAAGCAGAGCTGCTTTATCAAGGGGTTGAACCTTTTCAATGTGGTAGGGCTTAATCTTTTTATGCTTTCTGATAACCGAGATGGAAATAAGGAGAAGGGCCCAGTAAGCCAATGAAGTTCCAAGCCCAGCTCCAGCTCCCCCTAACTCTGGTAAACCAGCAATGCCATAGATGAGGAGGAAATTGAAGAAACCATTGAGAGGTAGGAGCAGAAGCATGAGGTACATGGAAAGGCGCGTGAGGCCAAGTGCATCAAGAAAGGAGCGAACCACGCTAAAGAGTAGGAGGGGAATGATACCAAGACTCAAAAAGCGTAAATAACCAAGGGCGACTTTTCTGACCAAAGGCTCCAGACCTAGATGGTTCAAAACCAAGGGTGCCCCCAGAAAAACGAGGGCAAAGAGGATAAGTGATAGTCCCAAAGCCATATAAAGAAATTGATAGAAATCAGGTGCCACTCGGTCCTTGCGACCTGCCCCTAGATGGTGTCCGATAATAGGAACCAGGGCAGAGACGATACCTGTTAAAAAGGTGAAAAAAGGACTCCATAAACTCGTTGCCATGGCTACCCCCGCCAAGTGTAGGGTATCGTATTGACCAGTCATGGTAGTGTCCACAAAGGCTGCCGAAAAGTTGGCAAATTGATAAATCAGTATGGGCACAAAAATCTTGAAGAAAACAAGGAATCGCTCACGGAGAGAATGTGTTTCGTGCATTCTGTTTTCCTTTCTAAATTAATTTTTCAAACATTTATATTTTCATTGTACTATAGATATGACTTGGATTCAATCTGTTTTATTGCATGACAAAACACCTAAGTCAAGCGACTCAGGTGTTCTTGTGTTATTTTTCTTTTTTGTTATGGTTCAAAATGGCATTGAGGACGATGGCAAGCAAGCTTGCAACGACGATACCGTTTGAGAAGAACATTTGGAAAGCATTTGGTAGGCTGTTGAAGAGGTTGCTGCCGTTAAGACCAACCCCTGCAGCGATTGATACCGCAGCAATCAAGAAGTTGTGTTCGTTGTTGGCGAAATCAACACGTGCCAAGATTTGCATCCCTTGGATAGAAACAAAACCGAACATAACAAGCATAGCGCCACCAAGGACTGGGCTTGGGATGATTTGAGCCAAGGCACCAAACTTAGGAAGGAGTCCAAGAAGAACAAGGAAACCAGCTGCATAGTAGATTGGCAAGCGAGTCTTGATACCTGACAATTTCACAAGACCAACGTTTTGTGAAAAACCAGTGTATGGGAAGGTGTTGAAGAGTCCACCAAGGAGAACAGCCAAACCTTCAGCGCGGTAACCGTTACGAAGGCGAGTGCTATCGAGTGGTTCTTTGGTAATATCAGAGAGGGCCAAGTAAACTCCAGTTGATTCAACCATAGACACTGTAGCGATAATACACATCATGATGATTGATGACAACTCAAACTTAGGTACCCCGAAGTAGAATGGTGTTGGCACGTGGACAATAGGTGCCGCAGCCACTGGTGAAAAGTCAACCAAGCCCATGCTTGCTGCGATGGCAGTACCGACAACCAAACCAATCAAGATTGAGATGGATTTGATAAATCCTTTAGTGAAAATATTAATCAAAAGGATGATGAGAATGGTGATAGCTGCAAGGAAGAGGCTTTGACCAGTAGGCTTATCAGCATTATTTCCCATATTTCCGATAGCCACAGGGATGAGGGTCAAACCAATAGTAGTGATGACAGATCCCGTAACGATAGAAGGGAAGAGATTGGCCACTTTTGAAAAGACGCCAGAAACGAGGATAACATAAATCCCTGAAACGATAAGGGCACCAAACATAGCACCGCTACCGTGTTTCTCACCAATCATAATAAGTGGTGCTACTGACTGGAAGGCAACCCCAAGAACAACTGGAAGACCGATACCGAAGTATTTATTAAGTTGAAGTTGGAGGAAGGTTGCTACACCACACATGAAAATGTCGGTTGAAATCAAGTAGGTTAATTCATGAGCTGAATACCCTAAGGCTCCAGCAATCATGATTGGAACCAGGATTGATCCCGAGTACATGGCAAGTAGGTGTTGCAGTCCTAGGACCGCCGCCTGCGAATGTTTCTCTTTGTTTTGCATTAGATGTCTGCCTCCTTAAATACGACCTGACCATTTTCAAAACGATCCAAACGAGCAAGTGAAACAACTGGGTAGCCAGCTTCTTCCAGAAGGGCACGACCATCTTGGAAAGATTTCTCAATAACGATACCGACCGCTTCGACGTGTGCGCCAGCTTCTTCGATGATTTGAATCAAGCCTTTGGCAGCTTGGCCGTTAGCTAGGAAGTCATCAACGATGAGAACCTTATCTTCAGGAGTGAGGAACTTGCTTGCGATAGAGACAGTGCTAGTCACCTGCTTAGTGAAGGAGTAAACCTCAGCAGTGAGGATCCCTTCATTCATGGTGATATTTTTAGCCTTCTTAGCAAAGATCATAGGGACATCCAAAGCCTCAGCAGCATAGAGGGCTGGAGCAATACCAGATGCCTCGATAGTCACCACCTTGGTGATGCCTGCATCCTTGAACTTTTCAGCAAAGACCTTTCCAATCTCACGCATGAGATCAAAGTCCACTTGGTGAGTAAGGAAAGAGTCAACTTTGAGGATGTTCTCCCCAAGGACATTCCCATCTTTGAGAATGCGGTCTTCCAGTAATTTCATATTACCTCCTATAAAAAATAAAACTAAAGTGTATTTTGATTTTCTCAGATTCCATTGAGACTCTGACAAAGATCAAACCAATCGAATAACAGAAAAAGGCCTGCAAAGCAAGCCTTTAAAATCACAAAAAGACGGTAAAATCTTTTGATGACTTTATGACTTACTTATTGTTAGGTGTTACGGCACCTTGTAGAAACGTCACGCCAATTCGTGACATAAATAAGTAATCTTCTCATTGTTCGATGAAGCTGTCGTTGGTTGATGATAAACCAACATCAACTCTATTATAATACTATATTTTCTTTGAAGACTCAAAGGATTTTTCCTATGAAAACGCACTATTTTAAAAGTTGGAAAATTCAATCTAACATTATTGTAAGATTTGCTGAGAATGGTCGTTTCTTATAGCATTTCTGTTATAATAGTGGGAAATGAAAGAGGTAGAGTTATGCATAAGATTTTATTAGTGGAGGACGACGAGGTTATCCGTCAACAAGTCAAAAAAATGCTAGAACAGTGGGGTTACGAAGTTGTTCTTGTTGAAGATTTCATGGAAGTATTATCTATTTTTGTAAAAGTAGAGCCCCACTTGGTTCTTATGGACATTGGTTTACCTCTATTTAATGGTTATCATTGGTGTCAGGAAATTCGTAAGGTCTCCAAGGTGCCTATTATGTTCTTGTCTTCCAGAGATCAGGCCATGGATATCGTTATGGCAATCAATATGGGTGGGGACGACTTTGTGACTAAACCCTTTGACCAAAATGTTCTCTTGGCAAAAATTCAAGGGCTTTTGCGCCGATCTTATGAGTTTGGAAAGGATCAGAGTCTTTTGGAATATATGGGTGTGATTCTGAATCTTAAGGCTATGGATCTGGTTTATCAGGGAGAAGTCGTTTCTTTGACCAAGAACGAGTTTCAGATTTTACAAGTTCTCTTCGACCATGCTGGAAATATCGTTAGTCGGGAAGACCTCATGAAGGAGCTTTGGAACAGTGACTTCTTTATTGATGATAATACCCTGTCTGTCAATGTGGCACGTTTACGTAAGAAGTTAGAGGCAGTTGGTTTGAAGGACTTTATTGGAACCAAGAAAGGTGTCGGTTACGGGTTGCGTCATGATGGATAAGCGTCAATTTGTCAAATATCAGATTAGGTCTCGTCTACCTTTCTATCTTTTGTTTATTTTTAATGGAATCATCTTGGTTTTGTTTGCCTTTTTATTTGAAGAGGCAGCAGACATTCTTCATTATGCCTTGACCATACTGACATTTGTGGCTGTCATCATAGTTATTTGGGACTTGGTTACCTCTTATCAGTCTTATAACTTAGCCTATCTCTATGAGAAAATGACACCATCAAGTCCTTTAGAGTTTTATCTAGCTCAGGCCTTGGAAAATGCTAAGGAGAGTCAAATGGTTCAGACTGAGGAGGAGCGCAAGCGCTATACAGATTTGATGGACTACTATACCCTTTGGGTGCATCAAATCAAGACGCCAATAGCAGCCAGTCAATTATTGTTAGGGGATGTTACAGATAGTAAAACGAGGGCTCTCTTGGAGCAAGAGGTATTCAAGATTGATTCTTACACCAATTTGGTTTTGCAGTATTTGCGTTTAGAGAATTTTCATGATGATTTGCAGTTGAGGCAGGTTACATTAGAACCCTTGGTTAAAGAAGTTGTTAGAAAACATAGTCTTTTCTTTATTCAAAAAGGATTGACTATTAATCTACATGACTTAGATGTTAAGGTCGTTTCAGATGAAAAATGGCTCTTGGTTATCATAGAGCAGGTCTTGTCAAATAGTTTGAAGTACACAAAAAGCGGTGGTATTGAAATTTACTTCAAAGATAACGGGCTTCATCTTAAAGATTCTGGGATTGGTATTAAAAATAGTGATATTCTACGGGTTTTTGAGCGTGGCTTTTCAGGTTACAATGGTCGACTGACTCAGCAGTCCTCTGGGTTAGGTCTCTATCTTTCTAAGAAAATTGCTGATCAGCTTGGACATGATATTAGTATTAGCTCCCAAGTAGGCCAAGGAACCACAGTCTCCATTCATTTTCAAAAGCAGAAGTTAGCTATTGATTAATAACTTACAAAAGTGTAAGAAATATGACCACAAATGAAAGCAAGGGTTATGGTTGAGACCTTGCTTTTTCTATAAAATGGTATCAGAAGTTAAGTAAGAGGTTCCTAAAATCTCTTCCAAATCTATTAAATAAAGGAGCTTATTATGGCGTTACTAGATGTTCAACATGTTAAAAAAATCTATAAAACACGTTTCAAAGGAAATCAGGTTGAAGCCCTTAAAGATATCCATTTTACAGTTGAAAAGGGTGACTATGTTGCAATCATGGGTGAATCCGGCTCAGGAAAATCGACCTTGCTCAACATCCTTGCCATGCTTGATAAACCAACAGCAGGGCGTGTCTATCTTAATGGTATGGACACAGCAACCATCAAAAATAAGGATGCTTCCAGTTTTCGTCGTGAAAAATTAGGGTTTGTTTTCCAAGATTTTAACCTTTTGGATACCCTATCTGTTAAAGATAATATCTTACTACCTTTGGTCCTTTCTCGACGCCCACTTAAGCAAATGATGACACAAGTAGAAGCTATCAGTCGTCAATTGGGAATTCATTCCTTGCTAGAGAAGTACCCTTATGAAATTTCAGGTGGACAAAAGCAAAGGGTTGCGGTTGCGCGTGCAATCATCACTAAACCAGAAATCCTCTTAGCAGACGAGCCAACAGGTGCCCTGGATTCCAAATCTTCAGCAGCTCTCTTGGATGTCTTTGATGCGATCAATGCCAGTGGTCAGACCATTCTTATGGTAACTCACTCGACAGCGGCTGCCAGTCGTGCACAGCGTGTTCTATTCATTAAGGATGGTATTCTATATAATCAAATCTTCAAAGGTGATAAGTCTGAACATCAAATGTTCCAAGAAATTTCCGATACACTTACAGTAATGGCAAGTGAGGTGAACTAATATGTTTCTTCTGACCAATAGACTGGCTTTGTCCAATCTCATAAAAAATCGTAAGCTTTATTATCCATATGCTTTAGCAACAATTCTGACTATTACCATTACCTATATTTTTACATCTTTAACGCTTAATCCACATCTGGATGACTTAACTGGGGCAGATTCTATCAAGGCGGTTTTGGGTATGGGACTTGGAATTGTCGCCCTATCTTCTGGAATTATTGTTCTTTATGCCAACAGCTTTGTCATGAAAAATCGTTCAAAGGAGCTTGGTCTCTATAGTGTGCTAGGCTTAGAGAAACGTCATCTCTTTAGTATGATTCTAAAAGAAACGGTGATTTTGGGTTTTGTGACTCTGCTTCTAGGTATTGGTGTTGGGGCACTATTCGATAAACTCATTTATGCTTTTCTTCAAAGGCTTATCGGTGAAAGTACTGGTTTGGTTTCGACCTTTCAAGTAATGACAATTCCTATTGTTCTTGTCATCTTTGCTTGTATTTTTAGTTTGTTGGTTTTGATAAATGGTTTCCGATTGCTACGGCTTAATCCTTTACAATTAACTAAAGATGGCCTTAAGGGTGAAAAAAAGGGACGTTTCCTAGTTATTCAAACCTTTTTGGGGCTTGGGGCTATGGGGTATGGTTACTACCTTGCTCTCTCTGTTAAGGATCCAGTAACGGCTATTATGAGTTTTTTCCTTGCTGTTTTACTGGTTATTCTAGGAACTTATCTTCTCTTCAATGCCGGGACAACAGTCGTTCTGCAACTCTTGAAAAAGAAGAAAAGCTACTATTACAAGCCTAATAATATGATTTCCATTTCCAACCTTGTCTTTCGGATGAAGAAAAATGCAGTTGGTCTGGCGACTATTGCTATCCTCTCAAGTATGGTTTTGGTGACGCTTGTAGGAGCTGCAAGTATCTATGCTGGAAAAAAAGACTATATAGCGAGTGTTGCTCCACATGATTACTCAGTTACAGGGACGAATGTAGATTTAACAAGCACAGAGAAGATTATGGATGATTTCTTAGCACAGTCGGGAAATCAGGTAAATGAAAAAGCAGAAGTAACTTACCTCTACTTTGGTATCAAAGAACAAGAAAAAAATAAGCTAACCATCTTTCCTGAGAATGAAAGAAAAGTTTTGCCAAAATCAATTTTTCTTGTCTTCTCACAAGCTACTTATAAACAATTGACAGGTAAAGACCTCAATTTGGCTTCAAACCAAGTTGGTTTATTTACTAAAAATAAAATATTAAAGGATCAAAAGAGTTTGTCTTTCAATGGTCAAACCTACCAGATTCAGGATGACATTAATGACTTTATTAAGGGTAAAGTACCCAATATCTTTACAATCATAGTTTCTGAGTATAACTATCTTGTTGTTCCTGATATGGATGATTTTAAAGAAAGTGTCAAAGGAACAGCAACCACTCAAGCTACCTATGTTGGTGTTAACGTCAAAGATCCTACACATGATGCCAAGAAAAATTCAGATTTGCTAGACCAAATGACAGATAAAGAAACACAACAGTTAGCTGGACAAACTACTGGTGTCTCTCAGTCTTACCTCACTGCTAATAGCCAATATGATACAGAAGGGATGCTAAATGGCTTTGTTGGTGGAACCTTATTTATTGGTATCTTTTTATCCATCATCTTTATGCTGGGCACAGTTCTTGTAATTTACTATAAACAGATTTCTGAAGGTTATGAGGATCGTGAGCGTTTTGTTATTCTTCAAAAGATTGGGTTGGACGACCTTCAAGTCAAGCAAACCATTCGTAAGCAAGTTCTTACGGTCTTCTTCCTCCCTTTGATTTTTGCCTTTATTCACTTGGCCTTTGCCTATCATATGCTCAGTTTGATTGTGCGTATTATTGGGGTTTTCAACCCAAGTCTTATGTTAGTGGTCACTATCATTGTTTGTGGGGTCTTCTTCCTAGCCTATGTCTTGGTTTTTGCCCTAACGTCTCGTTCCTATCGTCGAATCGTATCGATGTAATTGACATAGAGTCTAGTTCAAGCTAGGCTCTATTTCTTTTATGCTATAATAGATGACAGAATTATAAATTATCGGAGAAAACACATGTCACAGACTATTGATGTCAAACGTTACGAGGAATTGGCACGTCAAAAGCAGGGGGAGCACCGTAAATTTCTAGCACAGCTCAAGAAGAAAGCCCCTAAAAATTTAGATAAGATTGTTCAGCAGGTACACAATGAAGTCTTTCAGGAGATTGATTGTGTCCAGTGTGCCAATTGTTGTAAGACACTAGGCCCAGACTTCACAGAGCAGGACATTACTCGTATTGCCAAGCATTTTCGCATGAAGTTACCTGCATTCGAGGAGATGTACTTGCAAGTAGATGAGGATGGTGACAAGGTCTTCAAGTCTATGCCTTGTCCATTTTTGGGACCTGATAATCTCTGTGACATCTATGATGTCCGCCCCAAGGCTTGTGCAGCCTTTCCTCACACGGATCGTAAGAAAATCTATCAGATTAATCATCTGACTATCAAAAATACGCTTTTCTGTCCAGCAGCCTACCTTTTTGTGGAAAAACTCAAGGACAGGATTTAGAAAGGACTTGTTATGAAACGCTTTAATGCAGGTGTTATCACCCTACTTATCATTGCTACCTATTTTATCGCGACAGCCTTTATTCCAGATCTTTATTTGGCCTTTAATTATAAGTTGATTTTGGCCTTGCTTTTTGTGCTTTTGAGCTGGCAATCTAAGGGGAGATTTCTCTTTTTCTTGGGGATGGCTTTTCTGTCGACCTATATCCATGACCTCTTTAGATTGGACTATTCAGAATGGACTCTCTTTGTAGGAATTCTTATCTTGGGAATTGCGGTGGACCGTTTGAGCAAGCCAAGTTATAAGAAGAACTTTTCTTACAAGGTTTCTAAAGAACATGAGCGAGAGATTTTCGCTAAGACCTTATTTTCAGAGTCTGTTCAGGTGGTGACTTCACAAAACCTCGAAACTGTCTATGCCAATGCCGATTTTGGACGTTTGACTTTGGATTTGCGTCAGGCTCAGTTTATGACGGATCGACCTCAGATTGTGGTTCAGGCAAATTTTTCTCAGGTTATCATTCGAGTACCTAAGGATTGGCAAGTGGATGCACACGGCCTTCATACAAGCCTGGCAGGAGTGAAAAGCTACGATAGTCTAGGAGAACGAGACTTGGCTAGCACTACAGTTTCTCTAACAGGTTCAGTATCCTTTGGACAGGTAACTGTCAAACATTGAAAATAATGAAAGAGCGAAAGCTCTTTTTTTCTTGCAAATCCTTTTAATATAACATTGAATACGTTTACAAATAGTGCTATACTGATAGTGAAAATAATTGGAAATTTGCAATCATTTACTAGAAAGGAGTCTCCTTATGAAACGGTTTAATGCTCGGGCCATCTTGTTGCTTTTACTAGCAGCTTGTTTTATCGCTAGTGCCTTTATTCCAGATTTTTGGATCATGGTCAATTATAATCTGGTTTTCTTCGTGGCCTTCTTTTGTTTTGGTATCTTGAATAGGCGACCGCTCCTCATTTTTCTTGGTTTGGCCTTCTTATCACCCTATGTTCATGACTTGTTAAACCTCGATTTTGCACAGTGGAATCTCTTTAGCGGTATCTTTCTAATTGGCTTGGCTTTAGAGCTTTTTTATGGTCGTAGTCCAAAGAAAGGGCTCACTAAAGATTATAAGGTTAATAAGAACGACCAAGAGGGACCTCATATTTCTGTTAAGACCTATATGGCTGAGGATAGGTATCGTATCTATTCTCAAGAAGTCGAAACGATTGATATGAATCTAGCTTTTGGTGAGCTTTGGTTGGATTTGAGTCAGGCCAGCTTTGCGTCAGATCAGGTAGCTGTTCATCTTGATGCTAAGTTTGGTGAAGTTCATATCCGACTTCCTCACGACTGTGTCATGGATGCCACTGGAATTTCACATCCTCTGTCATCTGTGAAGGTGGATCGTTTTGAATCTGATATCGAGCAAGTTGAAACTAGGCTTCATCTGAGCGGAAGTCTCTTCTGTACGGAGTTGGAAGTGGAGTATTAAGGGAAGTCCGATGATATCAGCTCTATCGTCAATTAGCATGGCTCCTATACAAAAGAAAGGAAATCACAGGTATGAATGAAACGGTTATTCAAGTCACATCCCTTGGAAAACGCATCAAGGGAAAGACCATTTTAGAGGAGATTAGTTTTGAGATAAACAAGGGCGATTGTGTGGCCTTGATTGGACCTAATGGGGCAGGTAAGACTGTCTTGATGTCCTGTATTCTTGGTGATAAAAAACCGAGTAATGGTCAGGTCCTCATTGATGGTAAAGCAGGTAAGGCAAAAAATAAAATTGCGGTTCTCCTTCAGGAAAATACCATTCCAAATAGTTTGAAAGTGGAAGAGCTAATTGCCTTCTTCCAATCTATTTCTGATAATCCCTTGACCAATCAAGAGGTTCAGGAACTCCTACAATTCAAGGAAGACCAGTATCAGCAGTTTGCGGACAAACTCTCTGGTGGGCAAAGACGTCTTCTGGCTTTTGTCCTTTGTTTGATTGATAAACCTAAAATCCTCTTCTTGGATGAACCGACAGCGGGTATGGATACCTCCACTCGTCAGCGTTTCTGGGAGATTGTCAATGACTTGAAAAAAGCTGGGACAACTATCCTCTATTCCTCTCACTATATCGAAGAGGTGGAACACACAGCTGACCGTATCTTAGTCCTCCATCAAGGGAAACTCATCAGAGATACCACGCCATACGCTATGCGACACGAAGAGAAGGAGAAGCAGGTCACTCTTCCAAGTAGCTTTGTTAGCATTGTTCATGGACTGCCAGATATCTATGAAATCACTGAAAAGAGGGATGTCATCAGCTTCATGACCAAAGATATCGAAAAGGTATGGCAAAGTCTTGAAAATTCGGGCTGTGGAATTTCTGATATTGAAATTCAAAATAAAACACTCTTGGATAGCCTATTTGATTCAACAAGGGAGGACAAGGCATGAAAGCATTACTAAAAATTGAATGGATTAAAACGTGGCGAAGTTGGCCAGTCTTTATCATGGGAATCGGGATACCTGTCGGATTTTTCCTCCTTTTTTCTAGTATCTTCTCAGCACCTACTCCAGAAGCTCAAAAAGAGTTTTTGCTGTCTTATATGCTGACCATGACTGGCTTCTCCATGTCTAGTTTTGGTTTGTTTACCTTTCCCTATATGTTGCAAGAGGACCGAATTGAACACTGGTTGACCTATATCGAGCACTCAAAGGTTAGTATTGCAGCTTATTATCTTTCTAAAATCTTTCGTGTGCTTCTAAACTTTATGGTTGCCATCATTGTGACCTTTTGTGTAGGTGCCTTTTTCCGAGATGTAGAGATGCCATTCTTTAGATGGGTAGGGTCAGGTGCTCTCTTACTTTTGTCCGGTCTGCTCTTTCTAGCTTTTGGTTTACTTATCGCTCAGATTAAATCTCAACAATTCATGTCTCTTGTGGCAAATATTATTTACCTTGTCTTGCCTATAGTGAGTGGTTCATGGGTTCCTATTTCCATGTTCCCTAAGTGGGTTCAGAGCATCTCTGAGTGGACACCTGTCTATCATGTCAATGAATTGGTCGTTAATTTTGCTATCAATGGGAAATTTTCATGGAAATCACTCCTGTTTATTGTAGCTTATACTGCAGTAGCAACAGGGCTTGCACTCTTTATCAAGTCTCAAAGGGAAAGTGATCGAGGTTAAAGGAGAAATAATGGATATCTGGCAGAAAATGTATGAAAAGGCTCAAGCCTTGTATCAGCCACAGGAAGTCTCAGACTTTGTCTATGCTAGACACGTTGTGGCTGCCGTTGAGGCTGGAGATGGGCAAATTTTCACGGGCTTTTGTATGGAAGGAACGTGTGGTGTTTTCCATCTATGTGCCGAAAGAGCTGCCCTTTTCAATATGTATCAAGAAACTGGTCAAACTAAGGTCAAGCGTATTATCGCCTTTCGTGACCAGCCACCTCATGGTGGACCATCTGGCATGCCTTGTGGGGCTTGTCGAGAATTTCTAATGGAACTCCATCCTGACAATCGTAACTTGGAGTTTATGGTTGACTACGACACACGTCAAACCATTACTTTGGGCGAATTATTGCCACTATGGTGGGGCGAAGAACGGACTCAACAGTTTGAAGAGAAGTTAGAAGATAAGTCTTAAGGTTTATAAAATCAATAATCCTCGCATCTTAAGTGTGAGGGTTTATTTTTTTTGAAATTAATTTCAGAAAATTCGAAATTTACCTTGGAATTCAAAATGAAAGTGCTATACTATTCTGTGAAAATAGAAAGAAGGTTTCATTATGGAGTCACTTGTATCTTTTAGTAAATGGCTCAGCAAATGGTTTACTGTAGCTGTTATCCTCTGGGCGGCCTTTAACTATGCCCTTCCCGCAACTAGTAGTTGGGTCATTCCCAATACGGCTTATCTGCTTGGTTTGATTCTCTTTGGTATGGGGCTTACCTTGACAACTGAAGATTTTAAACGTATTGCTAAGCGTCCAATTCCAGTTGTTCTAGGGACTGTAGCTCACTATGTCATCATGCCTGGTTTGGCTTGGTTGCTTTGTATGATTTTCCATCTGAAAGGTGCGACAGCAGCAGGGGTTATCCTTGTTGGCTCTTGTCCAAGTGGGACTTCATCGAGTGTCATGGCCTTCCTTTCAGGTGGGGATGTTGCCTTGGATGTCTCTATTGAAACCCTCTCAACTCTCTTGGCACCACTCATGATTCCAACCCTCTTGTCATTCTTGGCTGGTCAGTACGTGAGTGTTCCTGCCCAAAGCCTCTTCCTAAGTACCTTGCGTATCGTGGTTGTCCCTATTATCTTGGGTGTGCTCGTTCACTCAATCTTTGGTAAGAAAATCGATGCCATCATCAAGATTATGCCTTTGATTTCACAAGCCGCCATCCTCTTGATTGTTGGAGCAGTTGTTTCTGCCAACCATGCCAATATTTTCACAGCAGCGACAGCCCTTGTTATCCCAGTTGTTATGCTTCATAACCTTTGTGGTTATGCCCTTGGTTTTGGATTTTCAAAAATCCTTGGTTTGGAAGAACCACAACAAAAAGCCATTACTTTCGAAGTGGGGATGCAAGACTCAAGTCTTGGAGCAACCCTTGCCATGAAATATTTCGTGCCACAAGCTGCCATCCCATCAACTATCTTCAGTATTTGGCACAATATCTCAGGTTCTATCCTCTCATCATGGTGGAAGAACCATTCAAAAAATAGTCATTAAGATAAATGAAAAGCTGACCTTGGGTTGGCTTTTATTTTTTAATAAATAATCTTTTCTGAGACTGTCCTTAGGTGATGATGGACGTTAGCGAACGTCAAGGAAGTTCCATACCTAAGCTTAGAGTATAAGGTCTCGATATTTATGAACCTCTGAAGTTTAAGTTCTTAGGGGGGTATCATAGCGGAAAGTCTCAGTTAAACTCACTTTGTTCTCAAAAAGAATGTGATGTCATTATATGCAGGCCTTCTTAATTCATGGCATATTTAAAAACGTTTATTTACCACTTAAAAAGGACATTCTTGACTATGTTATAATAGAAAGACAAAAGCAGTTTAGGAGAATGTTATGGCAACAATTGGTATTGATTTGGGAACGACGAATAGTCTAGCGGTTACCTATCGTGAGGGTGAGGTTGAGCTGATTCCAAATGGTTTTGGAGAATATTTGACACCCAGCGTGGTCCATGTGTCTGATGATGTTTTGACGGTTGGAAAAATTGCGAAGGAACGCTTAGTGACTGACCCTGATAATACGGCCCAACTCTTTAAACGTTCAATGGGAACCAATGAAATATTTTACCTTGATGGGGAAGCTTTTTCGGCAACGGATTTGTCAACTTTGGTGGTTAAACAATTAGTAGCAGATGCGGAGAGTTACTTAGGTGAAAAGGTAGATGAGATACTTATAAGTGTGCCGGCTTATTTTAACGAGAAGCAACGCTCTGCGACCAAGGCTATCGGACAACGATTGGGGATTAAAGTGGAACGTTTGATTAACGAGCCTTCTGCGGCTGCCATTGCTTGTCACAAGATTGGTAAGGACGAATCTTTCATCGTCTTCGACTTTGGAGGAGGAACGCTTGATGTTTCTGTGGTTGATTGCTTTGATAATGTAATTTCAATCGTTTCCATTGCAGGGGATAACTTCTTGGGAGGTAGTGACTTTGATAAGGCTATCGCTGAAGATTTTTGCCAGTTTCAAGGGATTGATTTGGAGAAGTTAGATACGAAGCAAAAGTCTAGTCTCCTTTTGTCCGCAGAACGGTGTAAACTCAAGTTGCAAAAGGAAAAAGTGGCTGCAGTGTCCTTGACCTATGATGACCAGTATTACATGAAACAATATAATCAGGCAGAGCTTAAGACCATCATTCAACCTGTTCTTGACCGTGTTAAAAAAGTCATTGGTAGAGCGGTGAGTGATAGTGGCTACAAGGCACATGAGCTGGATGCTTTTATCTTGGTCGGTGGGTCTAGCATGATGCCTTTGGTTCAATCTTATATTACGAATCTGCTAAATCTTCCTATTAAGCGTCTGAAGGATATGGATGAGTTGGTTGCGCGTGGTTTGGGGACTTACTTGGCGGTCAAAGAGCGTCAGGAGAATGTCAAAGATTTGGTGATTACAGATATTTGTCCTTTCTCATTGGGAATCAGTGCCTATGACTCTGACTTTGATAAAAATATCTTTTCAAAGGTCATTAATAAGCTGTCTGTCCTTCCGACCTCTGCAAGTAAATATTATTATGCCAGTCGGGGACAGAAACAGTGTCGCTTTATGATTTATCAGGGAGAGTCGCTCGACCCTGAGGCAAATCTCTTTTTGGATGAGTTTATTATCGATGTTCCTGGGACTGCAACTAAGACAGAGTTTTTTGAAACCACCTTTACTTACGATATTAATTCCATGCTCTATATAGAGGTTAAACTGGGGTCAACAGGCGAGACTAAAACGTATCGTATCAGTAGTCAAAGTAAAATCGAAGAGGTCGATAAGAGTGAGCATCTGGAAAATATCAAGCTTGTCTCTGATCAATTGTCCTTTGAGGCCGACTTTAAAACGCAGTCTGAGCGGGCCTATCGTTTAGTCATGGAAATGCCTTATAAGATGCAATTACATTTTTTGTGGCAAATGGAAGATTTTGAAAAAGGCTATCAGTTGGCTATTAACAATATCAAGAAGCGAAAAGAAATCGTGAAACGCTACCAAGCTTATCTTGATAGCATTGAAAATATCATGTCACTAGATGATTTGGATATTTTCCGTCAAGAAGAAGCTGACCATGAGGAGACTGGTGAGCCCTTTGATAGGTCTGATGACCCTAATTTCTGGAGATAGGAGGTGACGCATGAATTTTTGGTCGATTTTGGGCATTCAACCAACCAATAATCTTAAAGACATCAAGAGAGCCTATGCCAAACAGAGTAAGGTCTATCACCCTGAGGATGACCCTGAAAATTTCCAACGCCTGCAAAAGACTTATCAAGAGGCCCTTGCCTGGCAAAAATCGCATTCTGAAAATGAGGATATGGATGCCGTCATAGGCCATAAACAGGCCGATGGCAGCGTGGTCGGTCTGGTATCTGCCTCTCAGCTAGAAGCTTCCTTTAAACAAGCTGCAGATGCTAGTAAGTCTAGTCAAAATCAAGAAAGTTTTGAAGAACTTGAGCTTACGGCTTCTGCGACGGAAGAAGTCGAAGACAAGCAAGTGACAGAACATGACTTTCAGCAGGTGATCTCTGAGGAAGAACAGGAACAGTTGGATGAGTTAGCCTTATCTGATATTCATGAAACGTTCAATCATAGTGAGCCTTATTCAAGGACTAGCGAGGACTCTGTTCTTAGAGAAGATTTAGCTATTAAGGATCAGGATAGTTTTCTTCAAGTTGTTGAGGAGTATTGTCTTTGCAATCCTCTTACTATTTCTAAACTCAAAGGTTATATCAATCAGTGCTCTGATTTGGGCTGGTTGGGTGATCAGGATTTTGCCTACCGTTTGACTAAGACTATAGGAGCTATACTCGAAAGAGGCGGTCTGAAATATGAGACCTTGGAAGGGCTTGAAACGTTAGCTAAGGAGTTTGATTTCACATTGTTGGAGGCCTACCTTTGTGACCTCTTGGATAAGAAATACAAGCAAGATGTTTGGCAGGGACGTCCGATACGTCAAGTGACGGAAGTGACCGAGCCCACCCGAGCAGGGCAAAAGATTATTGTCGTCTATTTTCTCATTATGGTATGTGGTATCTTTTTCCTCGCCAATGGCTTTTTCACCCGAGAAATGCTGAAATCGCAACCTAAGAAGATACAAGTCATTACAGGACTTACAGGAAATGAACTGGTCTCACAGGGGACGGTGGATAAAGCAGCATCTGCTATTTCTGATTTGGCTAAAAAGTCAGACAAGCCCATTTCTGACACTAAAAAGGTGGTCTACGACCAGGCCAGTTCAACCTTTGTGATTGAGGATAGCAAGACAGGACAGCATCAAGAACTACCAGGCGTGACAGAGGTTTATGTTTTGCCAGTTTATGAAAATGGTCAAGAAGACAAAGGGCTTGCTACAAGCAATGACGGTAGCAATTGGGAACTTAGAGATAGTGACGGCCAAGTCCGTGGTCCAATTACTTTATCAGTTGCCATGTCATCAGATATTGCTATCAAGAGTGAAAATGGAAGCTACACTACGGTAGAGAAGGAGTAGGACATGAAAGATTTTATTTTAAGAAATAGTGAAAGAGTCTTCGCTCTCCTCCTTACAGGTATTTTCCTAGCTCTCTTGTATTTTGGAAATCAGAAAGGCTTACATCTCTGGTTTGAAAGTGGGCGTGAAAGTGGTAGTCTAGGCTTGGTGACGGGAATCTTTATCGTTTTTTTGCTTGGGCTTATCGCTATTATCTGTATATTAACAGATAGATTTCTCCTCTTTGTCTTAACCAAGATGGGTTATTATAGCGAGGATTGGTCTAAGGTTGTTGGCGTCATCATTGGAAAGAGAATTGCCAAAGCACCAAGAACAAGGGCTAATCATTTCCTAGTGGTTAAGGTTGGTGACACTAAACGTAACTTTTTCGTCAGCCAATCTAACTTTAATACTCTTGAAAAAGGTGATAGCCTTTGGCTACGGAAAGTCAGAGTGCATTATAAAGGACGTGTCGTCCGCACTTTTTACGAACTCGCTGATCGATATTAGACAGTAAGAAGCTGACCTTGGGTTGGCTTTTTATATTGACTAAAATTTACAAAAAAACTTAGGTCCTCTCCTAAGTTTTTGTTAATAAGATTATTTATCTATGTTTAAGAGTCTTTCAATCTCTTGATAAAGTATTTCTGTAGGTTGATAGGCTTTGCTTATCTGAGTTAGAGAGTGTAATTTAGGCCAATCTTTTTGAGAAATTAATGCTTGGAATAAATCTAAGACTTCAGAATCTGTCTTTTTTCGAGAGACAAGTCCTACCTGGGCTAACTCAGCTCGTAAGGCGTTGTCAAACTGATCAAAATCTTGAGGAAGAATAAGGCTAGGAATGCCTTGTTCGATACATCCCATTAGAATACCGGAACCAGCGTGATGTATCACAAAGTCCATTTTATCTAGAATGTCTGTGTAGGGCAGATAATCAAAAAGTAAAAGATTGTTATTTAGATGATGTGGCGGATTTTGCAAACCACTTGGGTTACCTAGTGTGACATAAAAATGATAGTCAGGATATTCTTGACTTAGTATTTGGGCCAATTTCACCATTCTTTCTTTTTCCCATTTTAAATGGGTGCCGCAAGTCACTAACACGCGTTTTTTAGAGGTCGTGAAATACTGTTCTTGTTCCTTGGGGAGTTTGTCAAAAGAAAGACAGCGATAACCAACCCACTTAAGATGGGGTGGAAAATCATCTCTAAACTCCAACTCTTTTATTCCCAGAGCCAGAATTGAATAAGGAGAATAGATGGTTTCTGTACCATCCTCTCTATAAAGTTTGAAATCTTGTAAATATTTAAGATTTCTTTTAACAAGTGCAAAGCCAATTCTTTTTGCCATGCGGATAATCTGCCTACCCAGTGCATCTCTACATTTGTAGAGGATTCCCTGATGGGGTTTCCACCCTCCTAAATAAGCAGGAGTGGTCGTGCGACTCTCAATAGCTACTGGACTTGGAATGGTCGTAATCCAGGGTATTCCCAAACGGTCTGCTAAAATACCAGCAGGAGCTGCAATGAAATCTGCAATAATCAAATCTGGTTTTCCATCGGACTCCCAAATTCGCTTGATTTCGTCTATAACTTCTGGAATTAGTTTGCTATTTGCGATTAATTGTTGGTACATAATATGTGGTTTTGCTTGCTTAGAGGTATTGGCGATATCTTCCATCACTGTCGGACGATCTGGAAATAAGGCAACACAGTCAAAGCCAATTTTTTCAACTAATTTCTTCTTTTGATAACCTGTGATGACACGTATTTGAAAACGAGGGTCTTCTAACAAGGGTTTCACCAGTGTCAAGGTCGGAAATAAATGACCACTAAATGGTACGCTAATCACATCTATCTTTATTACTTTGTTCAATCCAGTCATGAATGATTCCTTTCACATCTTCTTTGTATTCATAGCTATAATGATCCGAATCCACTAGGATATCCGCTTGGTGGGAATCCAAGAATTTAGAATATGGATCTTTTTTTCCTTTAATCACCAGTACCTCTAGTTTTTTGTTGTTTAAGAGTTTTTGGGAGACAGGACCAAGTGCGATTATGCGAAATCTTGGAAGGGTGACCTGATTCCCTAAACTTCTGAGCCACTGGGTCAGCATATTGACACCTGAACTCTTACAAACAAGAACTACTTCCTGAGCTTCCAACAAGGGAGACAAGTGCTCCTGTAACAACTTTTGGAAACGAAGGTTCAAAATCGTATGCCAATAGTAGATGATATTGGATGCAGAAGCTGACAAGAGGGATACTTGTGGAGACTTTATATGTTCAAAATCTTTATTGAAGGGAAAATTACTGGCTACCACTGAATAGCCAGATGGACAAATTGCATGGAGGAGGTCTAGTTGCCCAGCTGTCAGCCCGGCACAAGTAATATCACTGCTCCCACTAAGAAAGAGAACCAAGCAATCAGAGTCTAGCATGGTCTGATCAGGAGACAAAGCAGACAAACGGTCTAGATAGGACTTCATCTTACTCATAACGAATCTTTCCATCCGTTACACGAATCTTCCGCCCCCGCCAATTAATCACAGGAGGAGTCAATAGAACATAGACAAACATCCAAGGAAGCAGGAGATCATTCAGTACTTCGTAGGTGACTTCATCCAAGTGTAGGCGATTGGATAGAATACTTTGTCGATAGAGGAGCATCCATCCTGCCTTGAATAGTAGTAAACTCAAGGCTAGAAGAAGATAAGGCCAACCTAAAAACAGACTTAGGATGAATCCTGGAAGAGGCAGAAAACTCGGTAAGCCAATGAGGCAAAAGACCTTCCAATCCAGGTGTTCTTTGAGATAGATAGAGCTAAAGAGAAGCCATCGCTTCATCTGGAGCAGGTATTGCTTGGCGTCCTTGATAGTGGTTCGAACATTACAGGTGACCCGTGTTTGGATAATGGATACTCCTTTACTCCTCAAAAAATCGGCCACGGCTAAATCATCACATAGATAATCCTTGATCGCTGTGAAGAGCCCCTGGTCTTTTGCAAGTTCTACCGGTAGGATATAAAACATCCCGTTGATGGAGTGATTCGCCTCAACTTCTGCCATGGTAAAATAAGTAATAAAAGAATTGCCATTAACGAATGCTGCAACCAGCTTGGACCAGAAATTACTTCTTTCTTGGTTATAGGGAATACCTGTCAGAATGACCTCTTGACCTAGATAGGTAGTCAGCTCACCCATTTTAGAAAAATCAATCACACTATCATCGTCCAAAACAATCAGATAAGGCCGGGTCAGCTCCTCTACAACCTGCTCAATCTTGTAACTCTTGGGATTAATCCCCTGAGGGACGTCTTCAATGAGAAAGATTCGAATGCGTTGGGCAAAGGAAGCATCTTGGCAAATCTGATCTGCTACTCGCTGGGCTTCTGTATCAGACTGGTCGATCAACCAGTAGAACTCCACTGATTCTGTTTGCTGGAGATTAGCCCGCAAATCATTCGCTAAACGAGGATCCCCAGAGAGGATGGGTTGGACCACTGTAAAAAGCTCTTCTGGGAAGTCCGCAATATGAGACTGGTCTTTTTTATAATAGATGAAGGACAGCAACCAACGGATGAGAAATAAGAGAAGATAAGCAACGCCTAAAAATATAAATATAAATTTCATCTATTAAGTCCCTTTCGTAAATACCTTGCAAGGAGACGAATAATCCATCTTTGGGGAAGCAGACGACCTAGCAAAACTAGCAATCGATAGCGAAGGCCGATAACAGCATAGGAAGTCCCCCTCTCTATGAATCGAATCAACTGCTGAGCGACTTTCTCGGGCTTCATCTGAAAACGACTACCTCCCAATGCTTCTACTAGTTTAGGAGGAAAAATACCTGTTTGGACTGGTCCAAGAATATAGAGACCTAACTGAGCTGGGGAATCTGATTGACTTAGTTCCTCCTGGAGAGCAAGAGTATAGGTCTGCAAGGCAGCCTTGCTGGAACTGTAGGCTGCTAGATAGGGATGAGGAAAAAGAGCTGCCAGTGAAGAAAGTTGGACTAGCCGGATTTTCCGATTTTTCTGCACTAGCAATTTCATTAGCTGGACTGGAGCATGGTAGTTTACCTGCCAGAGCTCTTGTTCCTTTTCTGTGGCTAAATCACTTCCTATGGAGAAGCTAGCTAGTCCTGCACAATTGACCAGAAGGTCAGCATCTAATGCCTTTCCAAAATTCTCCAGTGCTTCCTTATCACACAGATTTAAAACCTTAATTGAAAGTTGTGCCTTGCTTCCAGCTAATTCATTTTGCAGTTGGACTAATTTGTCTGGATTTCGGCCTACTAGAACCAGAAAATCAAGATGTTTTGCCAGTTCAGTTGCTAGGTGACGTCCAATTCCTCCTGTAGCTCCCAAAATAATTGCCTTACTAAATGAGTCAGTTGTTTGCATAACTCTAGTTTATCAGATTTTACTGAAACAGAAAACTACCTCTCAATTCCTTTGGAAAGAATGTTTGTCATGATGGAGGTAAGTTAGGGGATTCTTGCTAAAAAATATTGAAAAGTTTTATGTTAAAGTATTTGTGGCAAGCTTTGATTGATTAATGGATGAAAAATCTTACTGAAGAAGTGTATCTATTCAGAGAAAATGAGTTTAGATAGTATTTGGTTTTGAGTAGTTCTTTCAAAAAAAATTTGCTATGCTAATGTTATGGGAAAACTAAAAATTGACGTGGTCATCGTTCCATTAAGTGGGCACCTTTATCCAACCATGAATCTGCTAATGCCTTTATTAAAAAATCCTCGCTATGATATTCGTTTATTCACAGGACAGCAGAAACGTGCAGTAGCTGAGGCAGCAGGCTTTAAGGTTGTTACTATTCTTGAAGGTCATGAAATGGACTTTGAAAGGGTGGCTAATAATAAGGAGCAATTGGGCCTTTTTTCTGCTTATCGTCAACTATCAGCTAGTCTTGATATTATTAATCTTGTTTCCGATCAATTACTATCGGAATGGAAAGTAAGCCGACCTGATTTAGTCATTGCCGATTATGTCAGTTTGTCGGGTGGACTTGTTGCAGAGCAAATGGGGATTCCGTGGATAACGACAATGGCCACACAATTTGCTATTGAAACGACGGATGGTCCTCCTTGTTTCTTCGGAGGAATGGGAAGTCCGAAGAATCGCAATCAATTGATTCAACAATGGCTAGGCAGAAAACTGACTCGTTTCTTGAAGTATTCCGCCACTTTTTTATTACGAAATCGTTTAAAGCGTTATGGTTTTAAAATGTACAACCATAAGGGACAAGAGAGTATCTATTCACCGTATTCTATTTTAGGAATAGGAATGAAAGAGTTGGAGATAAAGAAAGGGTTCCCAGAACATTACCACTGGGTGGGTCCTACTGGAGGTTCAGTTGAGCGATGTGAGGATTATCCTCTTGATTTGTCGCCATTTGCAAATCGTAAAATTGTCTTTGTGACTTGTGGGACCCAATTGGATTGGGCAAAGGACAATTTAATTTACCAAACGAAGCTGTTAGCTAAGTCTCATCCAGAGTGCCAGTTTTTTGTAACTTTAGGTCTTGGAGGGCAAGAATTCCAATGCCAAAAATTAATGGATAATGTTTCAGTGGTTTCTTATCTTCCCTACAATGAATACATTCCTCAGATGGATTATGTCATTCACCACGGTGGTTCAGGTATTTTTTTCCAATGTATTATAAATAAAAAGCCATCCTTAATACTTCCTCACGATTATGACCAGTATGACTATGCTATTCGTGGACTTGAGGCAGGTGTGGCTTTGACTGCCAAAAGAGAGGATGACAAGGCAATTGGGCAAGCTTTTGAGGCATTGTTGGCTAAGAAAGATTGGTCTGAGTTAGAGGCTTTAAGTCATGCTGCCAAGTCATATCATCCTACAGAAGTAGTGGAGGGTGAAATAGCTCGCCTGCTGGCAGACAAGGAGAAAAAACAATGAAGAAAGTTTTAGTAACGGGGGCTACAGGTTTTTTAGGCAAATATGTTGTGGAAGAACTGGTTGAGCACGGTTATCAAGTCCGAGCTTTTGGTCGTAATCGTGCAATTGGCCAGTCTCTGGTAAACGCCTCTGTGACCTTTATTCAAGGAGATTTGACAAACCAAGAGGATTTGACTAAGGCTTGTCAGGAAATGGATATGGTCGTTCATGCCGGTGCTTTGTCAACGGTTTGGGGTCCTTGGGAAGACTTTTACCAAACGAATGTCTTAGGGACTAAATACGTCCTTGAAGCTTGCCGTAAGGCTAATATCGAGCGCTTGGTATATGTGTCGTCTCCAAGTATCTATGCAGCGCCTAGAGACCAGCTGGATATCAAAGAAAGCGATGCCCCTCAGGAAAATAGGCTTAACAATTACATTCGAAGTAAATTGGCATCAGAAAAACTATTTAAAGATTATCCTGATGTGTCTAGTGTCATATTGCGACCTCGAGGACTTTTTGGGATTGGAGACACCAGCATTTTGCCACGTGTTCTTAATCTTAGTCAGAAGATCGGTATTCCTTTGATTGGTGATGGTCGCCAACTGATGGATATGACCTGTGTGGAAAATGTTGCTTTGGCTATTCGTCTGGCTTTGGAAACTCCTCAAGCAGCTGGAGAGGTTTATAATATTACCAATGGAGAACCCAGAGCATTTAGGAACTTGATTGAAGAAACCTTGAGAGGTTTGGGCTATCCCATCCGCTATCGCAAAATTCCAGCTCCACTTTTGTCTGTTATTTCAAGTAGTTTGGAGTGTATTTATAAGAGACTAAAGCTCAAAGGAGAGCCAGCCCTAACACGCTATACCTATTACTTGCTGCGCTATAGTCAGACTTTAGATATTAGCAAGGCAGAGCGTGACTTGGGCTATCGGCCTAAAATA
Organism: Streptococcus sp. CCH5-D3; assembly: GCF_001556435.1. Classification (NCBI taxonomy): domain Bacteria; kingdom Bacillati; phylum Bacillota; class Bacilli; order Lactobacillales; family Streptococcaceae; genus Streptococcus; species Streptococcus sp. CCH5-D3. The sequence continues at coordinate 17,311 of NZ_LSIW01000097.1, read as the reverse complement.
ACGATTTCAGAAGGGATTGAACAATATGTCCAAGATTATCGAAAGCATTGATTATTTTCCTGCGGGATATTGTACTAGCTATACTGGTCTTTTGTTCAAGAAAGTCAAGAATAAAAAGATGACCTTTCCAGCCGGTGTCTTTCTAATCAAACACAGAGATAAAGGCTATCTGCTTTATGATACAGGTTATCACTACGATATTAAGACCCAGCTTCGCTATGGCTTGTATCGTTTAGGAACGCCGGTGCAGATGACAGAAAAGGATCAAATTTCAAACTTGTTGAAGGCGAAGGGGATTAGGCCTGATGACATTACTTATGTTATGCTTTCCCACCTGCATCCTGATCATTTGGGAGGGGCTGGCTTCTTTCCTAATGCGAGCTTCCTTCTGACTCAGGAGGTTTATGAGGTTTATCAGAAGCCTAAGTTGAAGGATTTGATTTTTAAGGAATTCTTGCCAGCGTCTTTTGAGAAACAGGTAAAAGTAATCAAGGCTGATCAGCAAAACTCAACTTTTCCTTATCGTCCGACCTGTGATTTATTTGGAGATGGAAGTATCTTGGTAGCCTCTGTTGATGGTCATGCCAAGGGTCAGGCTTGTCTCTATATTCCAGATTATAATCTTTTTATCGCAGCGGACTTGTGCTGGGGTGTCGATTTGCTACCTTATACGAAACAAATGCACCTCATTCCGTCCTTGGTTCAGGATAATATGGCGGATTATATCAAGGGGACTGAGTTACTAGAGGATATCCTAAAAGATGGGACGGAAGTACTAGTTAGTCATGACCCTGTAGAAAGGATAGAGCGTATCTTGTATGAAAAAAATAACCTTTCTTAAAACCTTTATCCAAACCAGATGGCTTCACAACTTCAAAACGAGAGCAGCTTTAGAAGCTTATCAGAAAAAGCAATTATCTAACTATATGGATTTTCTAAAACGGGAGTCTCCTTATTTCAAAAATGGTGTTCCTACTGACTTCGACCATATGGATAAGACCTTTATGATGACGCATTTTAACGAGTTAAACACTCAAGGCATCGATCGCGATGAGGCTTTAGCCTTGGCTATTGAGAGTGAGAAGACTCGTGACTTCACGGAACTTAAAGGTGAAGTAGCTGTTGGTTTATCTTCAGGAACATCGGGACATCGTGGCCTCTTCATCACGACCGAGAAAGAGCGAAGCATGTGGGCGGCAGCTATTTTAGCTAAGATGTTACCCAAGAGGCACCTTTTTGGCCACCGAATTGCCTTTTTCCTTAGAGCAGATAATGAACTCTACCAGACTATCAATACGTCATTGATACGATTAGAATACTTCGATATTTTCAAAAATACCGATGAACATATTGAACGTCTTAATCATTATCAACCGACCATTGTTGTGGCACCAGCTTCCATGCTGATAGAGTTGAGCAAGCGTCTTAAGGCAGGAGACTTGTCTATCTCACCGCAAAAAATTGTCTCTGTATCAGAAATTTTAGAGGATAGTGATAGAATTCGCATCTCGAGTGCTTTTAAGCTACCCATTATTGACCAGGTTTATCAAGCGACGGAAGGTTTTCTAGCCTGCACCTGTTCTGCAGGATATCTTCACCTCAATGAGGATATCATTTTTGTAGAGAAAGAGTATCTGGATGAGCATCGATTTTATCCAGTGATAACGGATTTCAAGCGAAGCAGTCAACCTGTTTACCGTTACAAACTTAATGATATCTTGGTTGAAAATCCTGAACCTTGTCCATGTGGTTCTCATTATACAAGGATTGACAAGGTCGAAGGTCGCTCCGATGATATCTTCTACTTTGAAGGTCAGGATGGAGGACAGGTGACAATCTATCCTGATTTTATCAGGCGTTGTATTCTCTTTGTGGAAAATGTTGGAGACTATCAAGTCAAGCAACATTCAGAGAAGATTGTTGAAGTCTGTCTCAGCCAACGAGACGAGCAAGTAGAAGAAGCTATCACAGCTCAATTTCAACTCTTGGCGCAGCAAAAGCAGTTTAAGGTTCCAGAAATCCATTTTTCCGATTATCATTGGGATACCAGTCGAAAACTCAAACGTATTCACCGTTTATGAAAGGATGAATGACAATGACAGAAGTAAAAAGACATGTTGAAATCGCAGGTTATGGAGTTTGTCTTCCAAAACAAACCGTACAATTCAAAAATCAAACACGTTATCGTGTTGTAGAAGATGAAGAAACACAGTTGGATTTGGCCGAAGTGGCTATCCAACGAGCTCTTGAAAATGCCAATTTGAAAATTGATGACATTGATTGTCTTGTCTCAGCCAGTGCAGTTGGTGTTCAGCCTATTCCTTGTACTGCAGCCTTGATTCATGAGCGCGTGGCAAAAGGACTTGCCATCCCAGCCATGGATATCAATACGACTTGTACAAGTTTTATCTCAGCTTTATCAACAATGTCCTACTTGATTGAAGCTGGTGAATACCATCGTGTCTTGATTGTATCTAGTGAGGTCGGAAGTCTGGGTCTCAATCCGAAACAAAAAGAAAGTTTTGAACTCTTTAGTGATGGAGCAGCAGCCTTTATTTTCCAAGCAAGTTCTCAAGACAAAGGGGTTATTGCAAGTCTACAACATACCTGGTCAGAAGGTGCTCATGATACTGAAATCCGTGGAGGTTTGACTTCTTACCATCCTAAAAAATATTCAGAAAAGACAAAAACGGACTTTATGTTTGATATGAAGGGCAAGAAGATTCTCCTTTTATCAGCGCATAAGCTTCCTGATATGTTCCAAGAATTCCAAGAGAAAACTCACTTGGCTCTTGCGGATGTGGACTACATCATTCCCCATCAAGCTAGTCGCGCCTTATCTTTGGTAATGGATAAACTTGGTATTGCTGAAGATCAATATCTTAACATAGTTACTGACTATGGTAATATGGTTTCTGTATCTGTTCCATTTGGTTTAGCTTACTCATTAGATCATGGCTTAGTTAAAGAAGGAGATGTCGTCTACCTTTTGGGAACAGCAGCAGGTATGACGGTTAACATGTTGGCCTTGAAATTATAATTTCTTGGCTAGAAACGAGTAGTGTCAAAATGACGGATGAAACTTCTTTTGCTTATAACTTAAGTTAGAGTTGACTGAAAGGTCAGCTTTTTTTCTTGCCTTTACGTCACATGACAAATGTCATATCATGTCATGACATCTGGTGCTAAAAAGAGAGTGACCAAAAAGATATACTTTAGTCATAACTTAGAAATAATAAAAAACGAAAGAGGTCATCTCATGAAAATCAAAACATCTTACCTTATCTACGCTGTCATCGGAACTGTCTTTGCTGGACTTAGCATGTTTACTGACATCTTTGAAAAAGGCAATTTTGAAGCTATCTTCTCAAATTTGGGCATGATTATTGGCTTGTCTATCTCAGCCTACATTCTCATCACTATGGCTAAAAGTTTTATCGACCTTGTTATTAAAGAATTGAAAAACTAGGAGGCCCAGTATGAAATTATTGAAAATACTAAGCATTATGCTCCTAGCAACAACTTGGACAATCCTCTTTGCTTATGTCCTTCTTCATGGCAGCAGTGATATTCTCTACAGTGTTATGGGTGTCTCAGTTGCAGCTTGTTATGTTTTTCTAGCCTTCTACCAAAAGAAAGGAAATCACACACATGAGTGAAGCGGTTCTTCAAGTCACAAATCTTGTTAAAAAAATCAAAGGGAAAACGATTTTAGACCATATTAGCTTTGAGGTGGGACAAGGCGATTGTCTTGCTTTAATTGGTCCCAATGGTGCTGGTAAAACGACCTTAATGTCCTGCATTCTTGGCGATAAGAAAGCCAGTAGCGGTCAAGTCTTTATCAAGGGTAAAAAGGGGAAAGCGCAAGATCAAATTGCGGTCCTCCTTCAAGAAAATACCATTCCCTCACAATTAAAAGTCAAGGAACTGATTGCTTTTTTCCAAGATATTTCTGAAAATGGGTTATCTAAAGTGGAGATTCAAGCACTCTTACAATTCAAAGACGATCAGTATCAGCAGTTTGCGAACAAACTCTCAGGGGGACAAAAACGTCTTCTTGCCTTTGTCCTCTGTCTAATTGGCAAGCCTGACATTCTCTTTTTAGACGAGCCGACAGCAGGGATGGATACTACGACACGCCAACGTTTCTGGGAAATCATCAATGACCTGAAAAAGTCAGGTGTAACCATTCTATATTCATCCCACTACATCGAAGAAGTAGAACACACGGCTGACCGCATCTTGGTCCTTCATCAGGGGAAACTCATTAGGGATACTACGCCACATGCCATGCGTAGCGAGGAAAAGGAAAAACAAGTCACTTTAGCAAGTCGCTTTGCTCCAAATCTTGATAAACTGGCAGCCATTTATGATGTGACTGAAAAACGTGATGTTGTAACCTTTATGACTAAAGATATTGAAAGTGTATGGAGTAGTTTACAAGCTCACGGCTGTCGCATTTCTGACATTGAAATTCAAAACAAGACACTTTTAGATAGCCTATTTGATAGCACAAGGGAGGACAAGTCATGAAAGCACTAGTTAAAATCGAATGGATAAAAACATGGCGCAGTTGGCCCGTCTTTATCATGTCTATCGGAATGCCTGTCGGATTCTTCCTCTTGTATTCAGGTATGGAAATGAGTCCTGACCCAGAGTCACAAAAAGCCTTTATCTTGTCTTATATGTTGACCATGACAGGATTCTCTATGTCCAGCTTTGGTTTCTTTACCTTTCCCTACATGCTTAGAGAGGATCAAACGGAGCACTGGTTAACCTACATCGAACATTCAAAAATCAGTATTCAGGCCTACTACCTATCAAAAATCTTCCGAGTTCTTATGAACTTTATGGTTGCTATCATCGTAACTTTCTGTGTAGGAGCTTTTGTGCGTGATGTTAAGATGCCATTATCACATTGGCTCGGTTCAGGTGCTCTTTTACTCTTGTCAAGTCTAGTCTTTCTATCCTTTGGCTTACTCCTAGCCCAAATTAAGTCTCAACAAATCATGGCTATCGCCGGAAATATCGTCTTTCTTGGTCTAGCTATTATTGGTGGTTCTTGGATGCCAGTAACCTTGTTTCCAAAATGGGTTCAGCACATTTCGGAGTGGACACCCATTTATCATATTAATCAGTTGGTAGTCAATTTTGCGAAAAAAGGGGAATTTTCATGGAAATCACTCATTTTTATCTTGGTCTATGCTACAATAGCTACAGGCTTAGCCCTTTTTATCAAATCGTACAGAGAAAGTGACCATGTTTAGAACATACCAGAAAAATGATTTTGCTTATTTTGTTAGTCTGATTTTCCTAGTCTTCCCGATCTTAGGAGTGTTTGGTGGGGATTTCCCAGTTTGGACTTTAGGTCTGACGCTGGCCTTTACTCTGGCTTATCTCCTTATAGTGTATTTGAAAAAAGCCTATAGCAAGTGGATTCCCTTTCTGTGGTTTTACACTCTAGCTTACATTATCTTTATGTCAGTGACCTTCCAGGGTGGCATGATGTGGTTTATCTTTTTCAACGTTAATCTTCTCGTTTGGCACTTTGAGGATAGCATATCTTCTTATCGATTCTTATCCTTTCTAGCGACACTCTTGATTTTGACGTCATCATCCTTCCAACTGACAGACGATTTGAGCACCCACCTCATGTCTCTGGCTATTACTCTTTTTTCTTTGGGAATGTACTATTTTCAAAACCGTATACGTCAGGAGAGAAAGATGGAAGAAGCCCTTGCAGAGCAGAACCGGACCATTAATATCCTGTCAGCTGAAAATGAACGCAATCGTATCGGTCGTGATTTGCACGATACCTTAGGACATACCTTTGCCATGATGAGTCTTAAAACCGAGTTGGCTCTAAAACAGATGGACAAGGAGCAGTATGAAGCTGCTAGAAAGAATCTGGAAGAATTGAACCAGATTAGCCGTGACTCCATGTACGAGGTGCGTGAGATTGTTAATAAGCTCAAGTACCGAACGGTGGCAGAGGAGTTACTGGAACTTGAGCGACTCTTTGACCTATCTGATATCGTCCTGACCGTGGATAGTAGCCTTGACTTAGACAGCCTGTCACCAGTTAGTCAGTCTACCTTGTCCATGGTGCTTCGTGAACTGGCCAATAATGTCATCAAACATAGCCAGGCCGATAGCTGTCAGATTCGTCTAAGACGTGATCATGGTATTGTCCTTGAGTTTGAGGATGATGGTTGTGGCTTTGAGGAAGTCACAGGACAAGAACTACACAGTATCAGAGAGCGCCTCAGTTTGGTAGATGGAGACTTGGAAATCCTGTCTCAATCGCATCCAACAATCATTCGTGTGCATTTGAAAGAGGGAGGAAAAGCATGAAATTATTAGTTGCCGAAGACCAGTCAATGTTGAGGGATGCCCTCTGCCAGCTCCTCATGTTGGAAGACGATGTCGAAGAGGTCCATGCGGCCAGTGATGGTCAAGAGGCCATTGCCCTCTTGGAAAAAGAAGCGGTCGACGTAGCCATTTTAGACATTGAAATGCCAATTAAGACAGGACTTGATGTTCTGGAGTGGATCCGTGCCAACCAAAGTGAAACGAAGGTTGTTATTGTGACCACCTTCAAACGAAAAGGCTATTTCAAACGAGCCCTCGCAGCCCACGTGGATGCCTACGTGCTCAAAGAACGTTCCATCAGTGACCTCATGGCGACCATCCATACCGTCCTAGCAGGACAAAAGGAGTACTCGCCAGAGCTAGTTGAAGGCGTTGCCTTTGACAATAATCCACTCAGCCAACGCGAACAAGAAGTCTTGGCCATGGTGGCTCAAGGTTCAACCAACCAAGAAATCGCAGAAAGCCTCTTTCTCTCAAATGGAACCGTCCGAAATTACATGACAGCCATCCTGACCAAACTCGATGCAGGCAATCGAACAGAAGCCGTCCGCATTGCCAAGGAAAAAGATTGGTTGGGATGAGGAGAAATAGATAAGAATGAAGTCACCATATGGTGGCTTTTTTCATTATCCTGTTCTATATAGAAAGTATTTTGCATTTTTTCCAATATTTTGATTTATAATAGTGCTATAATTGTAGATAATAATTTTGTTAATTCTAATAACAACCTTTGGATGAAAAGGAGATATCAAATGGTAGTTTCTGAAAAACGAATTGAAGACCTAAAAGGATTAAAATTTAATGTTCCTTCATATCAAAGGGGATATCGCTGGACTGAACATGAGGTTACAACTCTTTTAGAAGACCTCTATACACATAGTAAACAAAACAGAGATTATAAGTACTGTTTGCAGCCCTTGATTGTTAAGAAAGTTTCAGATAATACTTATGATGTAGTTGATGGTCAACAGAGGCTAACAACGATCTTTATTTTTTTGAAATTTATGTCTGCTGAATTTAGTAGTGGCCGTAGAAGAAGTAATCAATATGATTACTTTGAGTTGGTTTATGAAACAAGAGAACAGAGTGCTAAATATTTAAAAGAATTAAATTTTGATACTTATCAACAAATCGAGGATTATGATATTGATGCACATCATATCAGTAAAGCTTTTGCTGCTATTGATAAATGGGTGGAACGAGAAGATATTAATTCGGATAATGCTTTACACGATATTTATCAAGTCTTAACAGAGGCTGTTTTCTTTATTTGGTATGAAATTGATGAGACAGAAGACCCTATAAAACTATTTACCAAAGTTAACTTAGGTAAAATTCCTTTGACTAATGCTGAGCTCATTAAAGCTCTATTGTTAGATCAAACTAATTATGAATCTGAAAATGATAGTGAAAGGATTCAAAGGGGAATAGAATGGGATATTATTGAACATAGACTTCAAGAGGAATCATTTTGGAAGTTTCTTACAAATAGTGAGAATTATGTCACTAGGATAGATCTTTTGTTTAACCTACTTGAACATGAAACTTTAGAAATACCTCAAAATGATATTTATGCAACTTTTTACTCAATCTACGCAAAATATCAAAATGCTGAAAATAAATCGATTTTTATAAGTGAGTACTGGAATGAAGTCTACTTAAAATTTGAAGATTTGACCAATTGGTACAAGGATCTAAATAGGTACCATTTAATCGGCTATCTCTTATCGGTTGACGATAAGAATATTGAAAAGGTCTTTGAGGCTACAAGAGGGAAGAAAAAGTCAGAAGCTTTTTATGAATTAAAAAAAATTGCTTATAAAACTTTGAAAAAAGATATAGGTTCTATCGAAGATTTTTCCTACAGTAGTAAGAAAAAAGAAATTAAGGATCTACTTTTACTGTTTAATCTCGTTACTTTGATTAATAAGAGTGAAAAACAATATCGATTTCCTTTTGATATTTATAAGAAAGAGAAATGGGATATCGAGCATATTCATGCTACGGCTGATGAGACTGCTGAGGCTGATGATAGTCTAGCTAATTTAACCTTGCTAGACTCTAATACGAATCGCTCTTATGGAAATAGCCCATTTGACCAAAAGCGTAGAATTATTCTTGAGGTTGATGCGGAAGGAAAATTTGTACCTGTTTGTACGCGCAATGTGTTCTTGAAAGTCTATAGCAATGAGGTAGATGGATTTGACGACTGGACTGATAAGGATAAAGACAGTTATATTCAAGCGATAAAACAGGAATTCAACCAATTTTTTGGAGATTATGAGGAGTAGTCATGCAAGAGATTAATGTAAAATATAACTTAAAATCATTGTTAGAAAATTATCGAGTCGTAATTCCATTGATTCAGCGAGACTATGCACAAGGAAGAAAGGATAAAAGAACCACAGAAGTTCGAAAAAAATTACTCCAGGATATAAATACTGCCTTACTTGACACAAACGTTGGACCACTCGATTTGAATTTTATTTATGGAAAATCAATTAATGGGAAGTTTATTCCATTAGATGGGCAACAACGTCTGACAACCTTATTTCTGGTTTATCTTTTTGCCTATAGAGATAATGACGAGTGTGACTTTCTAGGTAATTTTTCTTATAAAACTAGAAAGTCTTCTACACAATTTTTCAAGAGTCTATTTGAGAACAGAAAGAATATCTTTACAGAAACAGAAAGTTCTTCAGAAATCATAACAGATCAGCCATGGTTTGCAGATTCATGGCAGTTAGATCCAACTGTACAAGGTGCCTTGAAAACACTAGATGACATTTCTGATTCTTTTGATTATGGGTTTGATTATGTTTCAGTTTTATCAGATTCTAATAACCAAAAACTTGTCTTCAATTTTCTAGATATTGATAAACTTGGTTCAGAAGATGAGCTCTATATCAAACTGAATTCTAGAGGGCGCCCATTAACTGACTTTGAAAATTTTAAAGCAAGATTAATTGATAGAATAAAGAAAATAGATAGTCATTTAGAAAGGGAATTTTCCCAAAATATTGATACAAAATGGACTGATGTTATTTGGAATATTGATAAAAATGCCTTTGACACCAACTTTTTAAATTTATTTGAAATTGTGCTTATCAATAATTTAGATAGCCTTGATTATTCTAAACGCGACAATTGGACTCTTGAAATCGACTTTGAAACTGTAGAAATAAGTCATATAAAAATAATTGTATCTGTTCTTGACTTTCTCTCTCAGAATAAAGTGCCTGAGGTTTCATCTATCTTAGAAGGTTCAATAGTCGACAAAAAACTGAAGGATAGGGTTTATTTTCACGTTATTTCAACATTCTTAGAACATCACGGTGATTCATTAGATACTAGCTATAAAAATTGGTATCGTATCTTTAGGAACTTGATTAATAACTCAGTTATAGATTCTCAAGAGTCATATGAACGGGCAATCAAGGGGATTAATGAACAAATCGAACATACTTCAGACCTGCTAGAATATCTAGCCGAGGGAAATAGAATTAATGGTTTCAGTATTGACCAAGTTGACGAAGAGATTGAAAAAGCTAAATTGATAACTGCAGATGATTCCTATAGAGAGATTATAGAAGTTGCTGAAAATCATCCCTATTTTGATGGTCAGATTCGAAGTTGCTTTTACTTCGAAGCGGATGATTTGCCAAGCAGAAAGATTGATGTTATTTCAATCTATTGGAATAAAATATCAAAAATGTTTACTGAAACAAAGCCTGAAGAAGGTCTATTAATGCGGGCAGCTTTGCTAGCTCTAGGAGACTATACAATGACTACAGCTAATAATTATAAAACGCTGTATCAGGATAATTCAAATGAGTCTTCTGGGTCTGCACCAAGCCTCAAAAGTTTATTTTCATCTCGAAATGAGTATGTCAAAAAACTACTTGATGAACTCGATATGAACAAGCCGCTAGATGTTGAGTATCGTCGTATTATCCAAGAAAATATTAGTAATATAGCTCCTCAAGAATGGCGTTATGCCTTCATTGCTTACTATGAAACCATGTTTAGTAAAATGACTCCTTCACAATATAGAATGAAATCTCCGTTCTGGCTTAATCGTTCAGAGGAGATGTTGTTAATTCCCAATAAGAGCTCTAGTGCTAAAAATTATGATATTCATTTGATAGCACTAGAAGAAAAACTAAAGGAATTAGGAATACAATCTTGTTATGAAAGTGAGAAAGGGATTGAAAGTACCAATAGGATACTCTATATAAATGAAGTATATGAAGTCAGATTTCGAGGAAATCATTTTAGCCTTAATTTAATAGGTGGCGAAGAAGCAGAGGAAGAACATTTTGATTCTACGCTATCATTTTTGGATATAGCAGAATACTTGAATAATAAATTGCACTAATATTATCACAAAGGCTAGTGAAATTCACACTGGCCTTTGTGTATTAAATCTCTATTTTTATTGTAAGCTAGTACAAAAAAGACTAGATATTATTACGAACAGAATTAGGATAATTTTTCAATTTTCAAAGGGACTTTGAGTTTTTTAGATAAGTATTGAAAGTAAAAGCATACTAACGTAGAGGATAATGATATTATATTCTATAAGTTATAATCAAGCATGAGGTCGAATAATGAAAGAAGAAAATAATTTGCAAGGGAAAACCAGTCGTCTTTTATATTTTATGTCTGAATTGGAAAAGGGGCATAAGGTTAATAAAACTGATTACCTTAAACGTTTTAATATCGCCGAGCGAACCTTTAAAGATGATTTAAGGGAATTAAAGGAAAATCTAAAAGTACTTAGAGATGATATGAAAATAAAGTATTCTCGACTTGCAGGAACCTATGAGGCAGAATATAACCATGGTTATGGTAACTTAAAGTACAACCAGGCCGTCATCTTGTCTAAGATTCTTTTAGAAAGTAGAGCACTACGTGTTGAGGAAGTTAGAGAAATCATTGATACTTTTGTAGAGAGAGCTGTTGATGATAGGGAACGTCAGCGTATTAGAAACTTTACGGAACGGGAACTAGAGGAGTATAAGGAATTATCGATTTACAGGGACAATAAGAGTAAATCTATCTTACCTCATCTATCCGCTATTTTTGACGCAATTGAAAATCAGAAGCCTCTTTCTTTTAAGTATACGAAATACCAAGGAAAGGATGCCGATTATGATGTGTTACCGGTCTCGATTATGTTTAATGATCATTATTTTTATTGTATGGCATATAAAGTTGAAGAAAAGGATGGAAGATTAAGAATAGATACAAGGAGTCTTCGTAATTTCAGACTGGATCGTTTTAAAACTGTTCATCGTTCGAAGTATAATACAGAACTAATATTAAGTTCTGAGGAATTAACTCAAATTTTGTCAGATAGTGATGTTCGTTATTATACTTTCTTGATGTTTTCAGATACGGAAAAATTTCGGATTAGATTCAGATATGTTGGTCAGTTTTGGGAAGTACTTGAAGATGATGTCCCTGCACTTAAAGTTATCGAGAAAGATACAAGGAGTACAGTTCCTAGGGTAATATATGAAATTGAAACCTATGGCAGAGATAGTTTTCAACGTTATATTGATCGATTTAATGGGGTATTTACTATACTTGAACTAAAAAAAATAAATAAGTAAAATTGACACTTTTTTTTAATAGCATTTCACAAAAAAACAGAAGTACGTTTTATACGTACTTTTTTTGTTGTATTGTTTGAAAGTATAAAACAGATGGACAATGATGTGTTTAAGGTACTTGTATTGTGTGTTTCTGGTGATAAAATATAGTTATAAAGAAATAATGCAAAACAAAAGTACAGCATTTATTACCAAAAGGAGGAAAGCAAAATGTCTAAAATTAGAAAGATAATCTATAAAAACAAAATGAAACTTATGAAGAACAGACACTCAACAAAAGGTGTTTACTGTCATGGAGCTAAAAAAAATAAAATAGTTTATGAGACTAATGCCAAAGCACTTCGTGCAGTCATGTTGTGTGAGGATCAAACCATTCGTACTTATTATTGTCATTATTGTGCAGGATTTCATACAACCTCAAGACCTGAACATGATGAATTAGATGATTTGTATATGTTTGCGAGAGCATATGTTTGTTAATGGTTAACACTAATAATGAACATAAACAAGGAAAACTCATCTTTTCAGAGTGAAGTGTTGAAATCCATTCATTAGTTGAGAACTAAGAAAATTTATTTTAGAGGGAGAGTAATTATCATGAATCTTATCATATTTTTCGCTACAATTGATGTATTAACTTTTATGGCTTTGGGAATTCTTTTTTCTATGAAATTAAGAGAAACTCGACGGATTAAAGAGATTGAAAAAGAAATCGAAAAGTTTGAAGCTCGAAGAAAGATATATTTAGCCATTTTGGAAGATGACGAGGATGCATTGTTAGCCATTATGAAGAATGACAAAGAGTTATTGTTAGATGTGATAAATGAACTTAGTGTGTAAAGTAGGGATTTATACTTACAGCACTCAAAAAAGGAATTATTTCCAATTCTTTTTAGATTGTCTATCATTAAGTCACCATATGGTGGCTTTTTTGTACCTTATAATCTATCTAAACATTCACAAGCAAGAATGAGAGAAGTTGAAATGAGCCTCTACAGGAATATGTAGAGGCTTTGATGAATTATTGAATTGTGTCATTTTGTTTAGTGAATTAGACGGGTGGTTTTGATTTTTTCAAGTATCAAAACTATTTTCTCTTTTTCGAGAATAACACTTGGTTTCCTTTTTTAACTGCTTTATAATAGAGTAATACTAAGGTCTTCTGCTGTGATAAAGAAGGCAGATTTTAGGAGATGAGAAATTGGCTTTTTGTGTTTAGAGGACACGGTTTGTTGATTTTTTACTGTAGGAGATAGATATGGCAATGATAGAAGTGAAACATCTTCAGAAAAATTTTGTGAAGACAGTCAAGGAACCGGGGTTGAAGGGGGCTTTGCGTTCCTTTATTCATCCTGAAAAGCAGACCTTTGAAGCGGTCAAGGATTTGACCTTTGAGGTGCCCAAGGGGCAGATTCTAGGTTTTATCGGGGCAAATGGTGCTGGGAAGTCGACAACCATTAAAATGCTGACAGGAATTTTGAAACCGACATCTGGTTTTTGTCGGATTAATGGCAAGATTCCACAGGATAATCGCCAGGATTATGTCAAGGATATTGGGGTTGTTTTTGGACAACGAACTCAGCTATGGTGGGACTTGGCCCTGCAAGAGACTTACACGGTTTTGAAGGAGATTTACGATGTCCCAGATTCGCTCTTCCACAAGCGCATGGATTTTTTGAATGAAGTCTTGGATTTGAAGGACTTTATCAAGGATCCCGTGCGGACTCTTTCGCTAGGTCAACGGATGCGGGCGGATATTGCGGCTTCCTTGCTTCACAATCCCAAAGTTCTCTTTTTAGATGAGCCGACCATTGGTTTGGATGTGTCGGTCAAGGACAACATTCGTCGGGCCATTTCTCAGATTAATCAGGAAGAAGAAACAACTATTCTCTTGACCACTCACGATCTGAGTGACATTGAGCAACTCTGTGATCGGATTTTTATGATTGACAAGGGGCAAGAGATTTTTGATGGAACGGTTAGCCAGCTCAAGGAAACCTTTGGCAAGATGAAGACTCTCTCCTTTGAACTGGTACCAGGTCAAGGTCATTTTGTCTCTCATTATGAAGGCTTACCTGATATGTCCATTGATAGACAAGGAAATACTCTCAATATTGAATTCGATAGTTCCCGCTACCAGTCGGCCGATATTATCAAGCAAACCCTGTCTGATTTTGAAGTCCGTGATTTGAAGATGGTAGATACAGATATTGAAGATATTATCCGTCGCTTCTATCGAAAGGAGCTCTAAGATGGTCAAATTGTGGAGACGTTATAAACCCTTTATCAATGCAGGGATTCAGGAGTTGATTACCTATCGAGTCAACTTTATTCTCTATCGGATTGGCGATGTCATGGGAGCTTTTGTGGCCTTTTATCTCTGGAAGGCTGTCTTTGACTCCTCCCAGGAGCCTTTGATTCAGGGCTTTAGCATGGCAGATATCACCCTCTACATCATCATGAGTTTTGTGACCAATCTCTTGACCAGGTCTGATAGCTCCTTTATGATTGGGGAGGAGGTCAAGGATGGCTCCATTATCATGCGCTTGCTGAGACCAGTTCATTTTGCGGCCTCTTACCTTTTTACCGAACTTGGCTCCAAGTGGTTGATTTTTATCTCTGTTGGACTGCCATTTTTAAGTGTCATTGTTTTGATGAAAATCCTGTCTGGGCAAGGGATTGTAGAAGTGCTGGGATTAACTGTCCTTTATCTCTTTAGCTTAACTCTGGCTTATCTGATTAACTTTTTCTTTAATATCTGCTTTGGATTTTCAGCCTTTGTGTTTAAAAATCTTTGGGGTTCCAATCTACTCAAGACTTCCATAGTGGCTTTTATGTCTGGAAGTTTGATTCCCTTGGCTTTCTTTCCAAAGGTGGTTTCAGCTATTCTCTCCTTCTTGCCTTTTTCATCCTTGATTTACACTCCGGTTATGATCATTGTTGGGAAATACGATGCCAGTCAGATTCTTCAAGCGCTTTTGCTCCAGTTCTTCTGGCTTATAGTGATGGTGGGCTTGTCTCAGTTGATTTGGAAACGAGTCCAGTCATTTATCACTATTCAAGGAGGTTAGTATGAAAAAATATCAACGCATGCATCTGATTTTTATCAGACAATACATCAAGCAAATCATGGAATACAAGGTTGATTTTGTAGTAGGTGTCTTGGGAGTCTTTCTGACTCAAGGTCTGAACCTCTTGTTTCTCAATGTTATCTTTCAACATATCCCATCCCTAGAAGGTTGGACCTTTCAAGAAATTGCCTTTATCTATGGATTTTCCTTGATTCCCAAGGGCTTGGACCATCTCTTTTTTGACAACCTCTGGGCTTTAGGTCAACGCCTAGTTCGAAAAGGGGAGTTTGACAAGTATCTGACTCGTCCTATCAATCCTCTCTTTCATATCCTCGTTGAGACCTTCCAGATTGATGCTTTAGGCGAACTTTTGGTCGGTGGCATTCTATTAGGAACAACAGTATCAAGCATTGCTTGGACCCTTCCAAAATTCCTGCTTTTCCTAGTCTGTATTCCTTTTGCGACCTTGATTTATACTTCCTTGAAAATTGCGACAGCCAGTATCGCTTTTTGGACCAAACAGTCAGGCGCCATGATTTATATTTTTTATATGTTCAATGATTTTGCCAAGTACCCGATTTCCATTTACAATTCGCTCCTTCGTTGGTTGATCAGTTTTATCGTGCCATTTGCCTTTACGGCTTACTATCCTGCCAGTTATTTCTTGCAGGGTAAGAATGGGCTCTTTAATATCGGTGGTTTGATCCTGATTTCCCTTGTCTTCTTTTTCATTTCCCTCAAACTCTGGGATAGGGGCTTGGATGCCTACGAAAGTGCTGGTTCGTAAGAGGTAAAGTAAGACTAAAATCAAGAAAGGAACTTATGATGTTTACAATTGAAGAAGTCAAGGATGAAGATCAAAAAATGGCAGTTGTTGATGAGGTTTTAAAGGATTTGCCAGAATGGTTTGGAATACCTGAAAGCACGCAAGCCTACATCGAAGGAGCCAAAGATTTGCAAGTTTGGGCAGCCTATCAGGAGAGTAATTTGACTGGATTTGTAAGCTTGTCCTATTCTAGTGAAGAGTGTGCAGAGATTGATTGTCTCGGCGTAAAAAAAGCTCATCAAGGTAGAGGAATTGGGAGTCAATTGCTTGCTACTTTAGAAAGTGAAGCACGCAAACAAGTAGACTACCTACAGGTAAAAACAGTAGCAGAAGGCTCTAATAAAGATTATGATCGAACAAATGTCTTTTATCGAAGTGTTGGTTTTAAAAAATTAGAGATTTTTCCTCAACTTTGGGATCCCCAGAATCCTTGCCAGATTTTGATAAAGAAAATCGTTTAAAACTTCCTGACAAAAAATTGAGAGTGCCATACTATAAAAGTGTTAGCCAATTTAGCTCAGTTGGTAGAGCAAGGCACTCGTAAAGTCTAGGTTATAGGTAGATAAACGACTGAGGATTTGAAAAAATAGATATGTAGAAGATAACCGTTAAGTCTTATTCTTAGCGGTTTTTTATATTGTTTAATAGCGCTGATATTTCATTAATGATGTTTGACTTTGTGATGTTGCTAGTGCTTTAAGTTGATTGCTACTATTTTTGATGGTGTGAATGTTCTGATAATGTACCCCAGCTAACTACGAAAGTTTTTGACTCTATGTTTTTAACGCTTATTAAAAAATAAATTAATGTAGGTTAATTTTTCTTGACTTAAATTTTTTAAATGATATACTATTTTTCTGGAGAGCTAACAATTATATATAAATGTACTACTCTATTTCCTAGATAATACTTATACTCGATGAAAATCAAAGAGCAAACTAGAAAACTATCCGCAGGTTGCTCAAAGCACTGCTTTGAGGTTGTAGATAGAACTGACGAAGTCAGTAACCATACATACGCTAAGACGACGTTGACGCGGTTTGATGCGATCTTCGAAGAGTATTAGTAAAACTTTTTATAACAAATGCTAGCAAAGTTAAAGTTTACTATCTATTGGAAGTTAAATAAATATGTAAGGAATTAAAATGAAAAAAAGTACAGTATTGTCATTAACCACAGCTGCAGTTATTTTAGCAGCATATGTCCCTAATGAGGTAATCCTAGCAGATACACCTAGTTCTGAAGATTCTTTAAAAATATCTGATAAAGAAACAGTAGTAGGTAAACAAAACGAAAACAAAGAAAAACTTGAAGATATTCATAATGTTATAGAAACTTCAAAGGATACTGAAGAAAAGAAAACAACAATTATTGAGGAAAAAGAAGTTGTTAGTAAAAATCCTGTGATAGACAATAACACTAGC
>NZ_LSIW01000096.1:0-286 GCF_001556435.1 Streptococcus sp. CCH5-D3 | reverse complement strand
GCATCTGCATCAGAATCAGCAAGCGCATCTGAGTCAGCATCTGCATCAGAATCAGTAAGCACATCAGCTTCAGCATCTGCATCGGAATCAGCAAGTGCATCAGCTTCAGCGTCTGCGTCAGAATCAGCAAGCGCATCTGAGTCAGCATCTGCGTCAGAATCAGTAAGCACATCAGCTTCAGTATCTGCGTCAGAATCAACAAGCGCATCTGAGTCAACAAGCGCATCTGAGTCAGCAAGCGCATCTGAGTCAGCATCTGCATCAGAATCAGCAAGTGCATCTGAGT
>NZ_LSIW01000095.1:0-3281 GCF_001556435.1 Streptococcus sp. CCH5-D3 | reverse complement strand
GCTTCCTAAGACTGGTGAGGAAAACTCATCATTGTCAATGGCATTTGGTGCTTTGTCGACTGCAACAGGTCTCGCCTTTCTTGCTAAACGTAAGAAAGACGAAGAAGAAAGTGAAGACTTCTAAGTTTTAGTAAGTTTAATCATTATCTTCTAGCGAGATAATCAAATATCCCCTATCGATTAGAGTGATTTCCTAATTGGTAGGGGATTTTTTTTAGTCGGATATTCTAAAAATACAAATAGTTTTAATAAGTCTTAGGGTTACCATTATTATCGTATTTTTAGGGGGCTGAAAGAAGTGATTAATTGCTAGAAAGCAATCTCGAAATGAGATTTTTTGCTTAATTTTATGATAAAATTTAAAGGAGTGTTTTAATCAAAAATAAATGGAGTTTATATGTTTTTTAGAAGGAATGAAGGTCAATATCGTGAAACCGATCGTGTGACACGCTTTAAATTGGTTAAGTCAGGGAAGCACTGGCTTCGTGCGGCGACGTCGAATTTTGGTCTTTTCAAGGTGTTTAGAGGGGGTGTGGATACACCGTCTGTTGCTGGCCAGCAGGTAGAGGTGGATGCACCTGCTTTTTCAGGTCAGACAGTGCTTAAGGGAGTGCTTGCAACGGGGGCCTTGTTAGGTGGTTCTGTTGTGACTCAAGTAGCTCATGCGGATGAAATGACTGATCAGCCGATTTTGGAAAGTGAAGCAGGAGCTAAGACTGATTTCTTGGCTACATCTGATTCCGTTGTTCTTGGAAATATGGAGTCTGTGTCCAGTGTTCAAGAGAGTCAAGTAAATAGTCAAGAGTCATCAGAAACTGCGTCAAGTCAGACTTCGGAGGCTTCTTTGAGTGAGTCTTTATCACGCAGCCAATCGGTTTCTGCTTCTGAATTAGCTTCAAGATCGACATCCTTGTCATTGAGTGCCTCGCTTTCTGCTTCCTTGTCAGCTTCATTAGCTTCTAAGTCGGAATCAGTAAGTCAGACGGATTCTTCTTCACATAGTCTGTCAGAGAGCGCAGCTGAAAAATCATCAGAGCATAGTACAAGTACATCTGTTCAGTCAGTTAGCAAGAGTGATAGTAGTAGCGACACTAAAGTAGGGATGTCCCTTGTCAGCTCAGAGTCAACCTTGTTAAACGCTTTCTTGACATCTGAAGTGCAAACGAATCTCAAATTATCTGATACGGCGACTGGGCTACTAGCTGCCTCGGTTGTGGCTGATGCTGAGCGTTTAGAACAAGAAAAACGTCTCAAGGATTTAGCCTTAGACATTTATACCTATAAAGCTCAAGCTGTTGATTTGCCAAATACGGATGTTGCTATTCTCAAGGGAGATAAAGCCTTGGGTGCCATTCGTGTCAGTCTGGCTGATCGTGATGGTGATGTAGCTCCTACGATTAGTCAGGCTCGTCAGGCTAGAAATAGTCTTGCCAATGCGGTGCTTCGTGCGACATCTGGTCAGCGTGATCCTCGTAATGGTTCTCGCATTGATGCTAATAGCAACCTTCGTGCACCCCAGTATAATTTAGGTCCGGCTAACAATGCCTTGATTTCTGTTTATAACTCTGACTACATCAATCATGCTTATAATGTTGTTGAAACCATTCCTACACGAAATAGTATTAAAAGCATTGGCTACGCTTCTGGTAGTGATCGTGTGAATGGGATCAACGTGCCTCAGACCTCTGCATTGAAAAATAGTGCAGTCGCCTTTAATATTGTGGGGACTGTTGGGCAGACAGAGGTCGTAACGCCTGGGAAAATTTATAATGTTTCTTTTGTAGTGACTAATACGGCTAAGCAGTCAGTGACACGTACGCTTCGTATTCAGGTTTTGCCACAAAATGATGGCATTCGAAACCCGATTACGGCTGTGACAACGGGGACTTATGTTAATGACACAAGTAATCTCGCTCAAGCCGAAAAAGATAAGGTTTGGGAGGCCTTTAAGACTGCTAACCCAAATATTGCCACTTCAAAGGACTTTAAATCTTATTCGGTTTCAGCATCTGGTGTGGTGACCATTACTTATAAAGATAACACCACAAATGATGTGACGGCTCCAGTGAAACGACTTGCAGCACCAACGGTTGAAACGAGATTATTAGACAAGGCTTACACGCAGACACCTGTAACGGTGACAGGAGCTGAGCCAGGTTCTACAGTCGTTCTATACAATAATGACGACGAAGTGGGAACAGCAGTGGCAGATGCTTCGGGTCAAGCGATTGTGACGCCGACAGTTAAGTTACAAACAGGTGGTGTAACAGCCAAAGCTCGCATCATGTATGATGATTATGCGGTATACTCAGATGCCAGCAATTCCGTGGCTGTAACGGACGGAACTCGTCCTGAAGTGACTGCCAAGTTGACTGTCGATGGTGTGGAACCTAAGTCTACGCCTCTCGAAGGTGGTGGGAAAAACTATACCATCTATGCTGGTGATGATGCTGTTTTGACTTTCACGGCTACAGATGACAGTGGCAAACTTAAAGAAATGAAAGTCGTTGCAAGAGCCGATTTGAATGACAATGCCTTGAACGGAAATTTCTTTGGTAGTAGCCAGTATGGAACAGGTAATGTTGCACCGATTACGGGAGATATCACAGCAACGAGTGACAATCCTGCAACCATCACAGCGACCATTCATTTGAAAGATGATCTTTACCATTCCTTCCGAAACACATGGCAACGTAATGTTGCTGCTATCGACAATGCATCAAATATGAACCGTCCAAATGGCTTGGGTGAGATTCGTATTGCTCAGGGACGCTTAGCAGATCGTACGCCGGGTGTGGCACCGACAAGCACTATTCAGGTGACCAGCCTGACTGCATTAACAGATGCAGATAAAAGCAAGATTATTGCGGCTGTGTCGTCCTTGAATCCAGAGGTTGCCAACCGTATTAAGTCTTATACGGTTAATAGCGATGGAACGGTAACGATTACTTATAAAGACAGTACGACGAATGTTGTGACGGTGAAATTGTCGGATAGTGATCACAGCCAGTCAGTGTCGCAAAGTGCCAGTCAGTCTAAGCAGGAATCAATTTCTCAAAGTCGAAGTGAGTCCGTTAAGCAGTCTGCATCGACCAGCCTTTCATTGAGCACGGTTGCTTCAAAAAGTGTCTCAAGTTCCTTGAGTTTATCAGCACAACAGAGTGTTTCAAAATCACAAAGCCAATCTGCTTCAACGAGTGCGTCATTGAGTGTCGTGAAGTCACAAAGTATCTCAAGTTCCTTGAGTTTATCAGCTCAACAGAGTGTTTCAAAATCACAAA